>CAYPMT010000145.1:374-922 GCA_964411875.1 uncultured Kangiellaceae bacterium | reverse complement strand
ACCTGGACAAGTCAAAACCCAAGACCTGAAGGTGAGTCAGTTATTACGCCAGAAGTAAATAACTCTCTTGGCCAGAAGTTTGGCGGCCGAGCAACTATATTAGCAACAGCTATCGGTGAAGAATCTTTCCCTGATACCAATGGCAACGGTCGCTTTGATGCCAGTGAAGTCACTGCTTTTTCAGGGACTAATGTTAGTGGCTTTCCTTATGATTTAGATGATGCATTTGTTGACCATAACGAGGATGGTACTTATAACCCTCAAGTTGGTGGTGGACAAACAGGTGGAGAGCTAGAAACTTTTATTGATTTTGATGTTGATGGAAACTTCACCTTAGCTGACGGACTTTATAATGGCGTACTCTGCTCTGTACCGTCCCATGCAGGTTGTTCATCAGACCAACAATCAATTAGTGTAAGAGCTCAACTTGTTTTGACTATGTCAGGTAGCGATGCATTTCTCACTCTCAACTCAACTGTAGATTCAACCGCTAATGCGCCTGATGATGATGCTAATGACGCTCGTGTTGTGCTTGATGGTGAATCAAC
>CAYPMT010000145.1:0-364 GCA_964411875.1 uncultured Kangiellaceae bacterium | reverse complement strand
TTCAGCAACGGTTATTATTTCGGACTTACACAACCAACAAATGCCTGCTGGCACAACGGTTAGTTTCACTGCAACTGCAGGCTCGATTCAAGGCCCTAGTAGTTATACCTGGCCAAGCAGCAATAATAATGGCGGTAGAGCATTTAGTGTATCGATTAAAGGTGCGACTGAACCAGAGTCTGGTAGTCTGATCATTTCAATCACAACACCAAGTGGCGTACAAACTGTATTCACACCAGCGAGTATTGTGGTTAACTAATTAATTTACTTCTAAGACATAACGAAAAAGGAGCGCTTAGTGCTCCTTTTTTATTTCAAGAATGATACTGTCCACTCAACTCATGCACTGCATCCACATAAGCTT
>CAYPMT010000144.1:187-5452 GCA_964411875.1 uncultured Kangiellaceae bacterium | reverse complement strand
TTTATAAAATTAAGTGGATATAAAAAAGGCGCTGTTAGCGCCTTTTTTTGTGGGTTTTAGCGAGATCAAAGAAAAATATTAAAATCAATATATACTGATATTTGAGGATAAAAATTAAGCAAGCGATATTGGCAATGACTAGATGAGTAAGGAGTTAACCTAAAGTGGAATCAGGTTTGTTAAAGAAGAATATTTTTCTATTGCTGTGTATAGCGTTAAGCACTCTTATTTTTTCAAAAATTATCGATGAAAAAAATTCTCAGTGGCAACGCTATGACTCAACTTTTATAGATTACGATGCAACTGCTGGCTACTCTATACATGATTATGCTGTTCGAAATAATAATGGAGATTTCTTCGTTGCTAGCAATACTCCACATGATCTCAAGCTCAAATTTAACTTCACACGATCAGAATTAACTAGAGCCGTTGTAACAACTCACTACCGGGACTCAAGTTGTGCCGTCAACGCAATTGGAAAAGCACATATTCGTTTTACATCAAATAATATTGATGAACACTTTTGGTTGGAGAAAGAAGGTGTTCATAGTTTTCAATTAAAAACTGTCGAATCTGAACCTCTATCTATTTCAATAAATAATGAAATTCAAGCTGGCTGCGGTCATGCAAATATTTCTCTACAGAGTCTTCCTCAAAAGCGTCTTCTCATAGTTAGCTATTTTTTATTTTGGGGAGCTTTATGTCTATTGCTAGCGTTCACTAAACAAAGTCAATGCATCACATTTCTGGTCGTTTGCATCCACCTGATAAGTATTAAAGTAACCTTGGCTTATCAAGCCCTAACTATCTCAAGCTCTTATTGGCTCTATGGGTTTTCACTAATCACTTTAGGGTTACTTTTATTAAGTAAAGCTGTTCGATATAAATGGTTAAGTAATATTTTGTGGTTAATTGTTATCTCGCCAATTGTTTGGTTCTTTTTCGCATTTATTTTTTACGAAAAAAAGCATGGACAAGCAATTGATAAGGATGCGATTCATGCCTTGATGCAATCCAATTTAATAGAAGCATGGGAATATTTGTTAACTCAATTTGGAACAATGACCTTTGTTATTTATGCAGTTGCACCAATACTGTTATTTCTAGCTTACAAGCTATGTGACAGAACAATTAAAAATAGTAATACATTGATCTTGGCAATCTGTTTGTCAATGTTCGGCGCATCTATGTTGTCCATCGGGCAAAGTAGACCGCCTTTTATTACAAAAATAGAGAATTCAATTGATTCGTATTTCTATGAATTAAATCGTTTTAAGTCGTTACAAAAGCAAAGACAAACTAGTGAATTTATTGGCAAGCTTAATACTAAAAGTGACGAGCAAACGCTTATTATTGTTATTGGGGAGTCAGCAAATAGGAATCATTTAAGTGCGTATGGTTATGGGCGAAATACCACGCCTTTTACCCAAAAATTGATTGATTCGGAGGAAATGCTGCGCTTTGATTTCGCCTACGCCAATTACACGAGCACAAACCAAGCACTGTCTTATGCTTTCACAAGCGCTGATCAATATTCAGGGGGAAAATGGATGTCAGCCCCGTCGATCTTAAACGTTGCCAATAAAGCAAATATCAAAACGTCTTGGATCACCAACCAGCAGCTTTTAGGGCTTTGGGATAACCATGTTTCATTAATAGCTAACGAAGCAATAAATGTAGTGGCGAAAAATAAATTAACTGGCACCGCCAGAGATGCGACTAAATATGATGAAGTGTTAATTGATCAGTTAGAAAAAACACTTTCAGATTCATCAAATGCAAAACTAATTTTTGTTCACCTTCAAGGTAGTCATGCTTCTTACTGTAGTCGCTACCCTAAGGATAAAGCTATCTTTGATGGTGATGCTGTTAATAAGGCGGTTTATGGCAACATGGCAAAAGTAATAGAGGCAAAGAATAATGGCTTACTAAATTGCTATGACAATAGTATTTACTACACAGATTTTATTTTGAATGAAATCATTGATACAGCAAACGACAAAGCTAAACCAACAGCTGTATTGTATTTTTCAGATCATTCAGAAGATGTATTAAGAAATAGGGCGCACAACAATGCGCTATTTACTTTCGATATGGTTGAAATTCCAATGTTATTTTGGTCTAACAAAAAGTGGAAGGAAAGCTATCAAAATCGATGGAGTGGCTTAAAGAGCAATCAAAGAAAAGACTTCACGAATGATCATCTATTTGAAACTATCTTAGGGTTGGCTGGTATTACTTCGTCAGAAATAAATCTAGAAAATGATCTTTCTTCTTTTTCATATACAGAAAAAGATATTAAAACTCTGCACGGTCGAAAACGAATTAAAGATAAAGAAAATACAACTTACTGGCAGAGAAAAAATTTATCAAAGATTAAAGAGTCAAAAGATTGTACAAAGCTTCTTCCACATAGGGTAAATACGGTTGGAAAAGCCCGTGAATCTATTGCATCTGGAGCTTGCGGGTTTGAAATTGACCTACTTTTTGAAAATAAAAATGGTAAGTTGTTTTTTAAAGTTGGGCATGACCAAAAAACCTTGTCTGGTCTATCATTGGAAGATTTTTTAAATCAAATCACCTCAACTAAATTGGTAAAAATTTGGTTAGATATAAAGAATTTAAATAAACAAAACACTCAACTGGCTTTAGTACGTTTAAATCACTTAGGTGCTCAATTTGATCTCAAGAAGAAAGCGTTAATCGAAACAAGCTATTATCAGGAAGACATAAAGCAGATAGCAAAGGCGGGTTATCAATTAAGCTACTATTTGCCGACAAATTTGATATTGAAGGCGCAAGAAAGTGACAATGCCTCTAAAGAAAAATTGGCTATAACTCTTGCTGAAAGGGTGGATCAAATGGGGGCTAAGAATATTTCCTTTGACCTTCGTCTATATGGTTTCGTTAAAAAATATCTAGAGGTAAGCCTTAATCAAAATGAGCTAAGTTATCATTCTTGGTTTCCAGAAGGTCTAGTATTTTCGACAGATACGTTGTTAGAGGAAATGCCAATTCGACCTTTTTACAAAGACGCTAAGATGGAAACTATTTTGATGCATTATTCATCGCCATTTTCGTTATAAACGTTAGAGATGTTGTTTGTGGTATTAGAATATTTCAGACAATAAAAAAGGCGCATATGCGCCTTTTTTATTTGTTCTTTTTTATGTCTCTAGTTTATGAAGGTAGAGAGATTTTTGCGTCATCTGATTCACGGTATATAACGCCAACTCTGCCGATCATTTGAACAGGTGTTGAGTTAGTTTCAGCGCAAAGCGTTGCTACAATACTTGCGCGGGATGTTTTGTCCGTAGCGGGTAGCTTTATCTTAAGAAGTTCGTGGCGTGCTAACGCAATTTCCAACTCTTTAAGTACTGCTTCAGAAAGTCCATTGCCACCAATAGTGACGACAGGATTGATTTTGTGGGCTAGACCACGAAGATAATTCTTCTGCTTGCCGGTGAGAGCCATTAAAATACCAAATTAAATACGGTCTCGAATTTTATCGATTTGTTCTAACTTGTACAAGGTTTGCGCAAACTTCATAGGCAACAAGGCGGTAAAATCATCCAAAAAAAGGCATAATTACACTTAATGGCTAAAAAGAACAACAAACGACAGCTCAAAACTAAAGCTTGGGCATTACGTCACTTAAATGATCCTTACGTTAAGAAAGCGCAAGGGCAGGGTTATCGCTCGCGTGCTGTTTATAAATTTGAAGAAATTGATAAGCAAGACAAGCTAGTTAAGCCGAATATGGTTATCGCTGATTTAGGATCCGCCCCCGGTGGTTGGTCGCAATACATTCTGCGTCAGAAAAAGAACAACACTGTGGTTGCTATTGATCTATTAGATATGGATCAGCTGTCAGGTGTTGATTTTGTTAAGGGTGACTTTACTGATCCAGAACCAATCGAGAAAATGTTGGAATACACTGATGGCAAGCCATTTGATTTAGTGATTTCTGATATGGCGCCAAACATCACAGGTATACGTGATGTTGACGATGCGCGTTATGAGGGCATCTTGGAATCGGTCATGTACTTTTGCGAAAATCATTTGAGACCAGGCGGTAATTTACTTGTGAAATTGTTCGAAGGACATTCAGCAAATATGCACCGTGCCGCCTGTAAAAAGATGTTTGAGAAAAACATTGTGCGAAAACCCATGGCTTCGCGGTCAAATAGTAAAGAACTTTACTTTTTAAGCTTGAATAAAAAGTAGTTAGCCCTTAAATAACAGGGACTGAGTTATAAGCTATGAAACCATTTGTTGGCTAGATAGATAGATGACCATTTGACATATGTTTCACTGTTATTTTCTATTTATCAGGTATGCTTTGGTTAAAACTAGTCTAGAATCATATTATTGACTCGTAAGATATATAAGACTGACCGAAAAGGTCGAGAAGGTTAAATTGAATAAATATACCAATTACATCATCATCGCTATCCTGATTTTTGTTATATCAGGCGCATTTATGGATAACATCGGCGGCGGTTCGTCTGCGCAAAATAAATCGGTCAACTATTCCGAATTTATGGATTTAGTGACGGATAACCAAGTTAAGAAAGTCGTTATTCAAGGCGATACTATTTCTGGTCAATTAGCAGACAACAGTGGTTTCTCAACGGTTGCTCCTTACGATAATAAATTAATCGATACCTTGCTTGAACGTAAAGTTGAAGTGCAGGCTCGTCGTGAAGAAGGTCCAAGCTTTTTGTATCAACTGCTAATGAATTTGTTACCGTTGCTATTGATCGTTGGTATTTGGATTTATCTAATGCGCCAAATGCAAGGTGGCGGTAAAGGCGGTGCTATGAGCTTTGGTAAAAGCCGTGCACGTAAACTAAATAAAGAAAACAACAGCATCACTTTTGAAGACGTTGCTGGTGTTGAAGAAGTTAAGGAAGAAGTATCAGAAGTTGTCGACTTCCTACGAGACCCAACAAAATTCCAAAAACTAGGCGGTCGTATACCACGTGGTATTTTAATGACGGGTAGTCCAGGTACAGGTAAAACATTACTAGCGAAAGCGATAGCTGGTGAAGCAGCTGTACCTTTCTTCTCTATTTCAGGTTCTGATTTCGTAGAGATGTTCGTAGGTGTTGGTGCATCACGTGTACGCGACATGTTTGAGCAAGCTAAAAAAGAAGCGCCATGCATTATCTTTATCGATGAAATCGACGCAGTAGGCCGTAAACGTGGCGCAGGCGTTGGTGGTGGTGATGAGAAATTGCGGGGAGTGGGACAGAAATTCCA
>CAYPMT010000144.1:0-177 GCA_964411875.1 uncultured Kangiellaceae bacterium | reverse complement strand
TGAGATGGATGGTTTTGAAGGTGGTGAAGGCGTTATTATTATCGCTGCGACCAATAGACCAGACGTACTTGATCCAGCGTTATTGCGTCCAGGTCGTTTTGATCGTCAAGTAGAAGTGCCGCTACCTGATATTCGTGGTCGTGAGCAAATCTTGAAAGTACATATGCGTAAAGTACC
>CAYPMT010000143.1:0-5466 GCA_964411875.1 uncultured Kangiellaceae bacterium | reverse complement strand
GCGCTCGGCAGGAGTCGAACCTGCTACCTGCCCCTTAGGAGGGGGCCGCTCTATCCAAATGAGCTACGAGCGCATAACGTAATATATAAGCTTGGGGAAATATTAGGGGGCTATTCTCGCTTAAATAAAAACGGGCTTCAAGCAGTAAACAGCTAACAATGGTGTTATTGCGTTATTTTTTATCGGTACTTTAGAAAACTGTCCAACGAATTCCAGCTGATCCTTTGTTTCTTTCATGAATTGAATCATAAAGCGCGGTTGCTGAAACATAAATGCCCAATTTGGTTTCGAAAAAAGTTGCAAAGACCCATTGGTAATCAATGGTTAGACTGCCACTTTCTCGCTCCAAAAAACCTTCATCTTGAAATGATAGTCTTAAATCAAAAGCAGGGTCATACTCATATTTATACAAGCTAAAATCAACTGATAAAATATGGTAGGTCGCAAATACTTGTTCGGTATAAAAAGAAAGAAAGGTTGAATAAGAGTTCCAGTAACCGGCCTCATTATCTTCACGACGACCATAACCAAAAGTTGCTCGCCATAAGGTATCATCATCAATCTCAAGTACATAACCGACTCGAGCATCAATATAAGTAAAGGATAAGTTACTATCCGCTATTTGAATGCCATCGATATCATTAGCACGCCGATCAAGATAATCTCGATTTGTCAGAGTAAGACTGCCGAAATAATAACTATTATCAGTGGTATATAAATCTAAGCCTAAGTTTAATTTAACATGCTCATTATCTAAACCACTAAAAGCAACGACTGTTCCTAGATCATCAGGATCATCCGGATCAACAACAGTTATATCATTAATAATAAAATCTTCGTAATCCTGCTCACCTTGCTGAAGGTCAAAATGTAATAGGATACTGCTACCAACAGGATAAGATAATCCTCCCGTAAAATTAGTTTGAGTTGAGTCAAATCGATCAGCAATAAAGCGGTTATTAAAACGAGCTACTTGTCCACGAGCCCTATCAATAAAGGTTTCATCATTAACTTGGTTTTCAACTGAAAAGTAATAATCCCAACGGGTATCAAATAAATTAAAATAATGTTCGAGTCTTAATTCCCCTTCCATATTAAACCAATCAGGGCGGCGGCCATCGACATAACGTGCTTTTTCGGCATGAGCTTCAACAAATAAGGTTTTTTTATAATCAGCGGCAAAGTTAAATTTACCATAAATAAATTCTTGCTCTATGATTGTTCTTGGCTGTTCATTTAAGTCTCTATCAGGTAGAGCAAGAGGGTTACTATCTCGGCCATAACCAGCATCGAAATGAAAATCAGTGATCGAGAAGTTACTTGGCTCATCAATTTCAGTTTGATTTTTAGTTTGACTATGAGTCTCACCGAGGTTAACGTCTTCAGCTTTCGCATAAGAACCAGCAAAAAGCACGAAGGCAATTAATAGTAAAATTTTAGTCTGATTAATTAACAAACTGAATTCCTTAAATTTAACTCTCTTTATTCTAATCGGTTCTAAATTATTAATGCTAATTAAAGATAGCACTGTTAACTTTAACGGTTGAGCTTATACTATCCCAACCCTCACACTAGTATCAATTCTAACGAGTTATCAACATTAAGGGGTTGACTAGCATCACAATCTACAAGAATCTTACTAGCTGGGTTATAATCCGCGCCCTATTATTAAGTAGTTAGCCAAACAAGAAATATCTACAGTAGCCTTTAGCGACACCAATTTATGTCAAAATCATCCATTATTGAACATTTAACCGACAAATCCGGCTATAAGAATTATTTTTCTAGCATTTTTGGTAGTGGATTTGCCCATAGCATTGCCGATATTGCCAGCTCCTATGAAGGTATTCTACTCGTATTATTGTCTGATGCGGCTAATATAACACCCCTTAAAAAAGAAATCGTATTTTTTTTAGGCGACAATAGCGACATTCCTGTTATCACTCTGCCGGATTGGGAAACTTTGCCCTATGACTACTTTTCGCCCCATCAAGCGATTATTTCCGAAAGGTTAGAAACGCTTTACCAACTACAACAACTAAAACGGGCTATTGTAATTTCACCGGTTTCTTCAGCCTTACAAAAATTACCTGCTCGTCAATATATTCAACAAAACTGCTTATTATTAAAAAGAGGCCAGAGAATTGGTTATGAATCCTTAAGCTTAAAGCTGCAAGCTAGTGGTTATAATCGCGTCACTAAAGTGATGGAATATGGTGAATTTGCTGTACGTGGCTCAATTATTGATCTTTACCCCATGGGTTCAGACTCACCCATTCGGCTTGAGCTCTTTGATGATGAAATTGAGTCCATTCGTTATTTCGATCCGGAAACTCAATTAACCTTTGAAAAAGTTGAGGAAATTAATTTATTACCCGCTCGGGAGTATCCAACTGATGATGAGGCAATCACTCGCTTTCGCCAAAATTGGCGCTCAACTTTTGACAGCAATTTAAAAGAGGCTTCTATCTACCGCGATGTTAGTAATGGTATATTCCCTGCTGGCATTGAATATTATTTACCATTATTTTTTGAACAATTATCAACACTGTTTGATTTTATTGATAGTGAAAAACGTTTAGTTATCCATCAAAATGATTTAAGCACTCCCGTCGATTCTTTTTGGCAAGAGTTAAAAGAGCGTTATGAACAATATCGCTATGATGTTGAACGCCCCATTTTAACGCCTGAGTCTTTATTTCTGCAGCCAGATGAATTATTTTCTGGCTTAAAACAATTTACCCATATTGTTTTGCAAAACAAATCCATAGAAAATCAAGCCAATGAGGATTCTAATAAATCGTCGATTGAGCTTAATTATAAAACCTGTCCTGATGTTCAAATTGAACATCGAGCTTCGGAACCGCTTACTTTATTGTGTAAACAACTACCTGACTATAATAAGGTTTTATTTTGTGCTGAATCACCGGGTCGTGAAGAAGTCCTAAGAGAGTTGTTAATAAAACACAATGTCTCACCAAATCATACTGAGAATTGGCAAAGTTTTAATTTAAGTTCAGAGTCCATCTATCTAACCACTGCACCAGTGAGAGAAGGTTTTGTTTTAAATAACACTTTGGTAGTTAGTGAAAGTAATTTGTTTGGTCACCAAATATTGCAATCCAAACGCCATAAAGAAAAATCAACTTCTGCCGACCAAGTTATTCATAGTCTCGCAGAACTCAAAGTTGGCGATCCAGTTGTTCATGTTGAACATGGTGTCGGTCGTTACCAGGGTTTACAAACTATTGCCACTGGTGATTTAACCAATGAGTTTTTAACCTTGGAGTATGCCGGTGAAGATAAACTTTACGTGCCTATACAATCACTTTACTTAATTCATCGCTATAGTGGCAGCAACCCTGAAACAGCGCCCTGGCATAAATTAGGTAGCGAAACTTGGAGCAAAGCTAAAACCAAAGCTTTACAAAAAGCTCGCGATACCGCTGCAGAGCTATTAGATATTTATGCTAGACGAGCCGCTGAGCAAGGCATAAGTCATAAACTTGATCAAATAGATTATGACAAGTTTTCCGCCGAATTTGAGTTTGAAGCAACCCCAGATCAGCACAATGCGATTGAGTCAGTTGTAAAAGATATGCGCTCTGAACAACCTATGGATAGATTAATTTGCGGTGATGTCGGCTTTGGTAAAACAGAAGTTGCTATGCGAGCGACATTTATTGCCATTCAAAGTAGTATGCAAGTGGCAGTGTTGGTACCAACAACCTTATTGGCTCAACAACATTTTAACTCTTTCCAAGATCGTTTCTCTAATTGGCCAGCGAACATTGCTGTTTTGTCTCGCTTTCAAACCAAAAAAGAACAAGAAGCATTACTCAAAAAACTTGAGTCTGGCCAAGTTGATATCGTTATTGGTACACACCGACTTTTAACAGGCAAACCTAAATTTAAAAATCTAGGCCTATTAATTATTGATGAAGAACATCGCTTTGGTGTTAGACAAAAAGAAATTCTTAAGTCATTTCGCAGTAAGGTTGATATTTTAACCTTAACGGCCACACCAATTCCCAGAACACTGAATATGTCTATGTCAGGGATGCGTGATCTGTCGATTATTGCAACACCGCCAGCAAGACGTTTGGCCATTAAAACTTTTGTTCGTCAATACAATATGCCACTAATCAAAGAAGCTATTCAGCGAGAAGTTCGTCGTGGCGGCCAAGTTTATTTTTTACATAACGCTGTTGAATCAATTGAACGCGTTGCCAAGGAACTACGCGAAGAGTTGCCTCATTTATCCATTGCTGTTGCCCATGGTCAAATGCGTGAGCGTGAACTTGAAAGCGTTATGACACAATTTTATCATCACCAATTTCATATACTTATTTGTACCACCATTATTGAAACGGGTATTGACGTTCCAACAGCTAATACTATTATTATGAATAGAGCTGACAAACTTGGCCTAGCCCAACTGCACCAATTAAGAGGTCGGGTGGGTCGCTCACATCATCAAGCCTATGCTTACTTATTAACACCCGACCAAAGAAATATTACCAAAGATGCTAAAAAACGACTCGAAGCAATTGGTAATTTAGAAGACTTAGGCTCAGGCTTTATTTTAGCGACACATGATCTTGAAATACGTGGTGCTGGTGAATTGTTAGGAGATGAACAAAGTGGACATATGCAAACCATTGGCTTTAGTCTTTACATGGAATTATTAGATAAAGCCGTTAATGCGCTTAAAAGCGGTCAAGAGCTTTCGCTACAACCAGACCAAGAAGGTCAAACAGAAATTAATTTAGGTGAGTCCAGTTTATTGCCCGATGATTATATTGCTGATGTTGCCATACGTCTGTCACTTTACAAACGAATTGCTAATGCAGCAAACCAAGAGCAACTTAAACAATTGCAAATTGAACTGATTGACCGGTTTGGCTTATTACCTGAACCGGCTAAAACATTGTTTAGTGCAACTGAGCTAAAACTACACTTAACTCAATTTGGTATTACTAAACTGGAAGCTGATAGCCAGTCTATTAGACTAGAATTTAGTAGCGAACCACAAATTAATGCTAATAAACTGATTGAATTGATTCAAACTCAACCAGAGAAATACCGTCTAAATAAAGGCACACAGCTAAAAATAACGAGTCCTAACAAGGACATAGAGGAGCGTAAAATGCAAATTGAATCTTTAATTGGAATTCTGACTAACTAAGCGTTAGTATGGCAGCCAGAACATAGTGCTTGAAATTAGAGATAATTCTTACATTTAAAACGGATTTCATTAAACGCCGTTTAATATTGGAAATAATTGATTGGTATCGAAGCAAACCGATGAAATTTTGTCATATAACTATCAAAATATTACTTTTAATACTAATCAGTAGCTCAGCTGGATTATTCACTAAACACAGCTTAGCCAACACTGATACTTCTGCTCGCTGGTTTGAAATTGAACTAATTATATTTAAATCTAATCGACAAACTAATTTT
>CAYPMT010000142.1:794-5545 GCA_964411875.1 uncultured Kangiellaceae bacterium | reverse complement strand
TAGAAAAATATCACCCTGAATTAGTGGTTGAATTAGTACCCATGTCAACCCAAGGCGACAAAATATTAGATACACCCCTGGCTAAAATTGGTGGTAAAGGTTTATTTGTTAAAGAACTAGAAATTGCTTTATTAGAAAAACGTGCCGACATTGCAGTCCACTCAATGAAAGATGTGCCCATGGAATTTCCTGAAGGGTTAGCCCTTTCAACTATTTGTGAGCGTGAAGAACCCAGTGATGCTTTTGTTTCTAATCAATTCTCAAAACTCGAAGAGCTACCTCAGGGTGCTGTTATTGGTACATCCAGTTTACGCCGCCAGTGTCAGTTAAGAAACTCCCGCCCTGATTTGATTATCAAAGATCTCAGAGGGAATTTAGGAACTCGGCTGAAAAAATTAGACCAAGGTGAGTACGATGCCATAATTCTCGCTTCTGCTGGGCTAATTCGCTTGAAGCTTCCCGAAAGAATTAAACAGAAAATTGCGACAGATTTTATGTTACCTGCAGCAGGTCAAGGTGCAGTTGGTATTGAGTGTCGTGAAGATGATGAAAAAACTCAGGCTTTGATCGCTAGTCTTAACCATTCAGAAACCGCTTCAAGAGTCAAAGCAGAAAGAGCGGTTAATCATACTTTACAAGGTGGTTGCCAAGTGCCTATTGGTGCTTTTGCACAAATCAATCATCAACAAATAACTATTAATGGTTTAGTTGGTTCTCTAGATGGCCAAACAATTTTAAAACAGACAATTACTGGTAAGCTTGAACAAGCGGAAGAACTAGGTATTAAACTAGCCAAAGACTTAATTGCTCAAGGTGCTGATAAGATTTTAGCTGAAATTAATATCAATGATTAATCTCATTATTACTCGGCCAACGGAGCAAGCTCAACCGTTAATTGCTGAATTAAATCAGCTGGCCGATAATAATTCATTACTACAAATTACTCATTTACCTTTACTGGCAATTGAACCAATTGACTTTAACCTCACTATTAAGCCATTTGATGGCATTATCTTTATCAGCGGTCATGCTGCAAAATATTTTTTCCAACGAGTGACTTTAACTGATTTAAACAAGACTAAACTATTAGCAGTAGGTGAAAATACTGCCAATAAAATAAAAAACTTTAGCGGCCAAACAGCTTTATTTCCCAAGATAATGAATACTGAAGGTTTATTACAACTTGAGGCAATTCAATCGGTTAATCGTCAGGATTGGTTGATTGTCAAAGGTGAAGGCGGACGCCAAACGTTAAGAGAAACATTGCAAATAAGAGGTGCAAAAATAACCGAACTCAATGTTTATAAAAGACAACTGCCTTCAGCGAAAATCCAGCAAACAATTATTCAAATGTCACAAAAGGATTCTGACAAAGCTATATGGCTTATTTCAAGTGCTGAAGCTATGACTCATTTAGAGAAGATTTTAAATCTGATGGATAAATCACAACATTTAACACAAGTTATCGTCACTAGCGACCGATTAGCTGAGCTGGCCAGGCAAAAAGGTTTTACTATTTTTGCACAATCACTGGGCGCATCCCAACAACAACTGGTAGAATGTATCCGTTTATTAGTTGACGATTCTTAGGAAAACTAAAGCAATGAGTGATGATAAAAACGACTCTAATGACGGTTTAATTGAAAAAACTTCTAATGAAGTTAAGAGTTCCTCTAGCCAAGATGAATCAGTCGACTATTGCGAGGACACAGTCGATTCAACTGAAGGAAATGATTCGATCGCTTCTTCAGCCAGCACTCCACCTTTATTTAATGCCAAGCCAGCACCTCGCATGCAAACGAAAAAATCGGCTAAGTCTTTTTCTATTTTAACTATTATCGCCATTATATTGCTTATTATCTTGTTAAGTCTTGCTGGTTGGTTAGCCTATAACCAATACAACCAACAAAAAGATTGGCGTAATTTTAAAGAAAATATTCAACAAAAACTGGTGCGACAAAATCAATTAATTAATAAAACTCAACAAATTGCTGAGTCAAGCGAACAATTGGTTAAAATCAATCAAGATAAAACCAATCAACAAATGACTCAATACCAGCAATTAAATGAAAGCTTGTTGGCTACTCAACAAAAAGTAAGACAATTATCTGGCCGTCAAAAACAAGATTGGATGCTTGCTGAAACAGAATATTTAATTCAACTAGCTGAACTTAAAGTGACCTTAGAACAAGATAAATTATCTGCTCTTACCCTGTTAAAAACGGCTGATGAAAAAACAGTAACAATAGCTGATAATAGTTTAGTTGAGCTGCGCCAAGCTATAGCTAATGATGTTGCTCAGCTAGAATTAATTAAGCCCATTGATATCACTGGCATAGCAAGTCAGCTTAATGCAATTAGTCAACAAATCCCTCAACTCAAGCTAATTACACTCGAAATTGATTTAACTAAAAATTCACAAGACACGTTGGCTGATGAAGGAACATTTAGTTGGAATAATGTTTACCAAAACTTTCTTAATGACTTTATTGTAATTAAAGATCATGATGAACCAGTCAAACCCTTAATAACACCCAATGAAAGAGCTAATTTAAATGCTAATGTTCAATTAGCTTTGCAGCAAGCTCAGATTGCCTTATTAAAACAAGAACAAACACTTTATCAAATGAGTTTAGTACGTGCGACTGAATGGATTACTGAATACTTTAAAAAAGATAATAGCCAAACATCAATGTTAGAACAATTAAATCGATTAGCTGAAACTCAGATATTGAACGAATTTCCTAAAGCACTAACTTCGAAAAAAACTATTCAGCAAATTAATCAAAGCAAACTTTATCAATGGTTAGATAACAAAAATATTGAACCAGTTAATTCTGAACAGCCCGGTTCTAAAAAACCAAATTCTAAAAAACCAAATTCTGAAAAACCGAATTCTAAACAATCTAGTCTTGAACAATCGGGCTCTGAAAAGCTAAGCTCTGAACAATCTAGCCCTGAGCGACTCAATAATAATGAAGAGCCATTAGCAGAGGAGACCATAGAATGAGATGGAAGCTAGGCCTCTTATTGGTTATTGTTCTTGGTGGAATCGGCGGCTCCTGGATAAAAAACCTACCGGGCTTTGTGACTATTGCTTATGAGCAAACGACTTATGAAATGCGCTTATGGGTAGCTATTCTATTTATTCTATTATTTTTAGGTTTAGTCTTCTTAGTTATCAGTTTAATACGAATGTTTTTATTAAGCGGCAAAAAAGTAAAGTCCTGGCAAGCTAATCGAAAAGCCAAGCTCGCTCGTAAACAAACTCTTGATGGAATTCTGGCTTTTGCCGAAGGGCATTGGCAAACTGCTGAAAAGCATCTTGTTAAAGCCGCTCCAAATACCGATATTCGACTGATTAATTATTTAGTCGCCGCACAAGCAGCTCAATGCCAAAATGCTGAAGAAAGAAGAGATACCTATCTTAAACATGCCCATCAAGCAGAACCTAATGCAGCCTTTGCTATTGGATTAACTCAAGCCAAGCTACAAATAAAGCAACAGCAAACAGAACTTGCTTTAGCAACACTTAACCGATTAAAAAATACAAATGCTTCACATCCTGCGGTTTTAAAATCACTTTGTAATTTATTTGAACAAATGAAAGACTGGGATTCTCTTAACAAGTTACTACCAAGTCTTAAAAAACAATCCTCTTTTAGCCAAGAAGAATTAATACGCTTGCAAGAAAGTTGCATTGCCGGCACTTTGAATCAGCAAGCCGAACAAGGTCATTTTGAATCCTTACAAAATACTTGGTTTAACTTGCCTTCTAAACAAAGAAAGTCTAAACAAAATATTTTATTATATGCGAAGCACCTTATAAAATTTGAACAAATGGAGCAAGCCGAAAGCTTATTAAAACCACTCTTTAAGAAAGACACTGATGAACAAGTACTATCAATTTATGGAAAAGTAATCTCTATTAAACCTGAAAAACAATTATCTTTTTTGGAATCTTGGTATAAATCAAATCCATCAGCATCTGACGAAATATTTTTAACTTTGGGTAAAAATGCCTTTAATGCAAAACTCTGGGGGAAATCTCGCAATTTCTTAGAGCAAGCGATAGAGAAAAAACCAAGTGCAGAAGCTTATCTTTTTATGGCAAAGAATATGGAATATTTAAATAATCATAAAGAAGCTATGGATTATTATAAACAAGGACTTGAGTTTTTAGCCCGCTCAGATAGCAAACCAAATACTTTAGCTTTATCAGAAAATAGCGACGACTTAATTTCAGCCAATTTACTACCGCAGTTTCAGAAGCTTTAAGTTTATTGGTTAAGTCTGCTTAGATCTTTAATAGTAAACTGTTCAGTTAGAATACTTCTCAGTTTTCTCATCCGTCAACCCGTTTCTCAATTGTCACCCGTCATCCCGTGCTTGACACGGGATCCAGTAATTTTCTCATAAAGATCAAACCAACTAGGGTTGAAATTTTTGATTAAATCAATTCTTCTGCCTCGTCAATCCGTTTCTCAATTGTCGCCCGTCATCCCGTACTTGATACGGGATCCAGCAAGAAATTGTCATTTGAAAAATTTCAAAGTGATCAAGTAATCTGACATTGTTGATTTGTTTTGATAGAAAATATTTATAATGCTATATTTAGGGCTATTGAAGATTATAAATGTCATGGCAATTTCTCTACAAATTTATTGGAATCTTTATACTATATTTTCGCTCCGCTGAACTCTTCCAAGCCATAAGTCTTCAACAGTTGGATGGAAGTAAACTCTGTGAGA
>CAYPMT010000142.1:0-784 GCA_964411875.1 uncultured Kangiellaceae bacterium | reverse complement strand
ATTAATAGTTTAGATATATTAGAGTTTGATACATCTGCTTCGTTTTTGATTTTTACTGCAGAAAGCATTTCGAATCGTTCAAACATTTGTTTGCTTAGTTCATTAATAGCTAATGATTTTAGCCCACCGTGTGTTTTGCTATCTTTTTTTGTGACCGTAAACGCTGAACTTCCAAAATGACTTGAAGATATATTTAGGAAAGCATTATAAACAACAACAGTATATTTACTAAACTCAACCTTTGTCATAGTATTCCAAGGAAAACTTGGTATTTTCTCATTTTTACTGCAAATCAAGACGGCAACACATAAGCTTGTTTTATCATTTAAATTTGATTTACCAATTTTAATGAGCTTTTTATTTGTTTTTTTACTTGAATATCTTGGGTTAGAGAGGTCAGGATAAATTTTGTAAAAAACAGGGTGAAATAGCCGTCTTTTCGCTGTTATGAATTGATATTCTAGATGTTATTAATTTTCGGAGACTTATTCTATATTTAGATATTTCTCTTAGCTTAATAGGGATACCTAAATTGTCTTCATTTTTTATAACAATAACCAAGCTTTTGTCAGGCTTTTCAATGATAAAGAATAATTCCCTTTTATTCCCGTTTAGTTTGTGAATGAATGATGTTCTATTTTTCTTGGACATAACAGTCGTCTATCTCGGTATTACCAATATAACTCTCTAATCTTTTTTAAACCACAAAAAACTATATAGAAACTACTGGATCCCGTGTCAAGCACGGGATGACGGATTTAAACAGCTTAGCTATTAAACCTTT
>CAYPMT010000141.1:0-5580 GCA_964411875.1 uncultured Kangiellaceae bacterium | reverse complement strand
ACCAGCGACCCTCGCCTTGTAAGGGCGATGCTCTCCCAACTGAGCTAAGCGCCCATGTATAGCTTACCTATAAATAGGGAAGGCGATTCTAGTGTTAAATAATCGATAGGTCAACTATAAAATTCAATATTTTTTAGTGGCGCAATTTGTTAGAATCCAAGCTATTAAAAACCTAACTCATTATGAATATTTTTTATGTCCGTTAAAACTCGTTTTGCACCATCACCTACTGGTTATTTACATGTGGGTGGAGCAAGAACAGCCCTTTATTGTTGGTTACATGCCAGAGCTAATCAAGGTCAGTTTTTATTAAGAATTGAAGATACTGATTTAGAGCGCTCAACGCCAGAAGCAGTTGAAGCCATTATTCAAGGCATGAGCTGGTTGGGCTTAAATGCTGATGAGCAACCAATTTTTCAAACCCATCGATTTGAGCGATACAAAGCGGTTATTCAACAATTGATAAAAGAAGGCAAAGCTTATCCCTGTTTTTGTTCAAAAGAGCGGTTAGATAATTTACGAGAAGAACAAATGGCGAATAAACAAAAGCCTCGTTATGACGGACTCTGTCGAGATTTAAGTGAGGGTGAGATTGATCTCAGCCGTCCTCATGTCATTCGTTTTAGAAACCCTCAAGAAGGTAATGTTGATTTTCATGATGTGGTTAAAGGTGATGTTAGTATTGCTAATAGTGAGCTAGATGATTTAATTATTGCTCGAACTGATGGCTCACCAACCTATAATTTCACCGTTGTGGTCGATGATAACGATATGGGAATTACTCAAGTTTTGCGTGGCGATGACCATCTTAATAATACACCAAGACAAATTAATATTTTTAAAGCATTAAATGCTGAGCCACCTAAGTACGGCCATGTGCCGATGATTTTGGGCGATGACGGTAAAAAATTATCAAAACGTCATGGAGCAGTTAGTGTTATGCAATACCGTGATGATGGTTATTTACCTCAAGCCGTTTTAAATTATTTGGTTCGTTTAGGTTGGTCACATGGTGATCAAGAGGTTTTTTCAATTGATGAAATGTTAGCGCTTTTTGACATTAACAAAATTAATAAAGCGCCATCGGCTTTTAATACAGAAAAGCTCAACTGGTTAAATCAACACTATATAAAAAGTTTACCCATCGACGAAGTTTTGCAACATTTAGAATGGCATTTAGATCAAGCTGACTTATCTTTGGAGCATGGCCCTGACATTAAAGAACTCATTCCAGAATTCGCTGAGCGAGTGCAAACCCTTAAAGATTTAGTTGATATTATTCGGCCTTACTATGTTGACTTTGAATCATTTGAAGAAAAAGCGGCTAAAAAACATTTAAGGCCTGTAGCACAAGAAGCTTTAAGTTTAGTGCAAACCAAACTGGCTGAACTATCTGACTGGAATGAAGAAACTATTCAGAATGTTATTAGTCAAACGGCAGAAGCATTAGAAATTGGTATGGGGAAAGTTGGTATGCCATTACGAGTTGCAGTAACCGGTGTTGGTATGTCACCAAGTTTAGATAAAACATTAAAATGGGTTGGGCAAGAAAAAGTTATCCAACGTATTGATAAAGCTTTAGTGTTTATTCAAGCAAGGGCTCAAAATTAATTGGCTAGAGTAATTAAAATGATTGATTCGCGATTCAAAAAACTATCAAAATTAACTTTGTTTTTGGTTCTACTAATACAAATTAGTATTAATGTTATTGCTGAAGATGTAGTTGCTAAAGATGTTATTACTAAAGACTTTGAAATGTTATCACCAACACCTAAACAAGGTAGCATGATTGTTTTAAAAATGCTTGTTGAAGGCGATATTTATTTTAATGGAAAAGAACTTAAGCAAAACAAAGATAAACTTGTGGTTTTTGGTGTTGGTAGGGATGCACCGAAAGTAATTGATTTGCGAGTTAAAACCGCATCAGCAGAAAATAAACACTCGATAAATATCGTTAGTCGAGAGTGGCAAATTGAAAAAATAGATGGTCTGCCACCCAGTAAAGTTTCGCCTAAATCAGAAGCTGTTCTAAAGCGTATAGCTGCAGAAACAAAACTAGTCAAACAAGCTCGAAACCATGAATCTCAATTAACCTATTTTAGCGGGGATTTTATTTTACCCGCGAAAGGGCGAATTTCTGGTGTTTATGGCAGTCAAAGAATTCTAAATGGTCAGCCTAAACGTCCTCATTATGGTATTGATATTGCCAATATACAAGGAACGCCAGTAGTCGCACCAGCATCAGGTGTGGTGACATTAGTGCATCATGATATGTTTTATTCAGGCGGTACTCTAATTATTGATCATGGCTTTGGGGTTAGCTCAACCTTTATTCATTTACACAAAATTCATGTTGTTGAAGGGCAAGCTATAAAACAAGGCGAAGAGATTGCAACCATTGGCGCAACAGGGAGGGCTACAGGGCCTCATTTAGACTGGCGCATTAATTGGTTTCAAACTAGGCTTGACCCACAACTTTTACTCAAATCTCAAGAAGGTCTTTATACCGCTCAAGTAAGCCTAAGGAAAAAATAATCAATGTTAAGCTATTTAGAAACCAGTAACGGCTTTATTGAATTAACACAAAATGATCAAGCAGAAGCTTCATCAGACTGGATTGATTTGCCTAATGCAGTCCAGCTAAAGCTTCATGGTCGTGGTATTCTGCAAATTAAACCAGCACAAAATTCTTCTCAAGATTTTGTTATGTCTTGTGGCATTCATGGTAATGAAACAGCACCGATTGAAATAGTTTCTGATTTAATTAGCAAAATAGTGATGGGTGAAATTGAACCCAAGGTTAATTTACTTTTTATTATCGGCAATCCTGAATCAATGAAAATTAGTCAACGTTTTGTTCACTTAAATATGAACCGACTGTTTAATGAGGCTTATAAAAACTATGAGCTAACCGATGAGAGCCGCTATGAAATTGAGCGCGCGATAGAGCTTGAGTCAATAATTAAATTATTCTATAAGCCAAACTCAAAAAAATATCATTATGATTTGCACACAGCAATAAAACCATCTTTTCATAAAACTTTTGCAATTCGTCCTTATGCGAAACAACCTATTTCTTTAGCGTCAAAGAAGTGTTTACAAGCCATGGGAATAGAAGCAGTATTGCAACATAATAAACCTTCAACGACTTTCTCAGCATTCTCATATCAAACTTTTGACGCTGAATCTTATACTTTAGAGTTAGGAAAAGTTAAACCTTTTGGTAAAAATGACCCTAAAGATTTTAAGAAAGCCATAGATTGTTTGACGCATTTAATCATAGATAAACCAATCCCTTCGAGTACCAAAAAAATTATCGAGTATAAAGTGGTTGCTGAAATCATTCGTCAGAGTGACGCTTTTAAATTTCATGTGGCAGAAGATGTTGAAAACTTTACCGCTTTTCCTCAAGGCTATCTTGTCGCTGAAGATAGCGATTATAATTATCGAGTAGCATTTAAAGAAGAGTCTGTTGTATTTCCTAATGTTAATGTACCCATAGGTCAACGAGTTGCTGTTATGGTAACAAAAGTAGGGCAAGAGTAATTTTTATGATAAAACTTTTTGGTTATTGGCGTTCTACAGCCGCTTATCGTGTGCGTATTGCACTTAATTTCAAACAGCTTGATTATGAACAAAAATCAGTGCATTTAGTTAAAGATGGGGGAGAGCAGCATCAAGCTGATTATCAAACCATTAACCCTCAATCTTTAGTTCCTACTTTAATTGATGATGAAATTACTATTGGTCAATCAATAGCTATTATAGAGTATTTGGAAGATAAGTATCCCACACCAAAGTTATTGCCTCAGGATTTAAACGATAGGGCGATAGCCAGACAATTATGTCAATTAGTCGCTTGTGATATTCATCCATTAAATAATCTCAGAGTTCTTCAATATTTAAAGTCACTTAATATTAAAGATGATGATAAAAATCAATGGTATCATCACTGGATACGTGAGGGCTTTCATGCCTATGAAGCAATACTGAAACAACAAAATAGGGTTGGTGAATATTCCCTTGGCAAGGAACTTTCTATTGCTGATCTTTGTCTGATACCACAAATTTATAACGCTAATCGTTTTGATTTTCCCATGCAAAAATTTCCTGAACTAATGCGAATTAACGAAAACTGTTTAAAACTAGACTGCTTTCAACAAGCATTACCAGAAAACCAAACAGATGCTACTTAAATCAAATTTTTGTTACAAAAAATAACTATTGAGAAAATGTTGTGAAGAATTTATTAAAAACTGTACTAACCATTATTGCAAGTCTTGCATCGAGTTATTCATTAGCAGCTGCAAAATCTTATGAAGTCATTGACCTAGGCATCCTGGTTTTTGAAGATTCTGAAACATCAGAAGATGTCGAAGCATCTAGCAGTCGTGCTTACGATATTAATGAAAATAATAATGTTATTGGTTTTTCAGGAAGTCGGGCTTTTAGCTTTTTAGAATCAAACTTAACTAAACTGGGCGCTATAGATAATACGAGTATCGAAGATGGTGTTAACTTAAGTCAAGCTTTTGGAATTAATGATAATGGTCAAATTGTTGGTTACTCGACTGAGTCATTGCGCGAAAATATTGGTGAGGATAATGAGGCAACGATTAATATAGAGCAAGCTGTCTACTTCAATGATTTTTCTGAAGAAGAACCATCAAGAGTTCCAAACTTCACTGCAAATGAGACAAAGAGAATGAGAGCTTTGTCGATTAACAACAATGGTAAGGTGGTTGGTTTTGGCGAATATGACCCACCTAATGACAATGCTCTTATTAGCTATAATCGAGGTTTTATTTATACTATTAATAACCCTACTGTTAGACCAGAACCAATTGGCACCTTAGACTCAGATGAAACATTAGATTCTGGTTTAAGAGATATTAATAACAATACTGAAGGTGTAACTGCTGTTGGCTGGGCTGAAAAGCGAGGCGATAATAGCCGAGAAATTGTGCGAGCTATTTATATTGATGATATAAGTCAGTCTAATAAACCGATAGAAATTCCTTTGCCAGTATCAGACCGCTCAAGTCAAGCCTGGGCAGTTAATGATGAGAAACAAATCGTCGGCCAGTTTATCAATAGTAATAATGTTAACGAAGCTTTTATGTATAAAGCTGGAGATTCCAGCTCAACCACTTTAGGTTTCTTGAACTCAGATTTGAGAGCACCTTTTTCAGCAGCTTATGATATTAATAAAAATGCTCAGATAGTGGGATCTTCATTATCATCGGTATCACCAATAACCTACCATGCATTTTTGTATGAAGGTGATCAAATAAAAAACTTAAATAATTTAATTGACTGCAAAATTGATAGCTCCTCTCAAGAAGGTAAACCCGATTTAATCCTTTATGAAGCACAAGGAATTAACGATAAGGGGAATATTATTGCTAATGGTATCTTAACTGAAAGTGGTAAAGTGCATGCCTTTATGTTAAAGCCTCGTACAGGCAATCAAGATCGAGAACCTTTTTCTTGTATTTCTATAGAAGAAGAACAGGATGATGATGACTCTGGCAGCTTACCTATAACGACTTTAGTTCTTTTATTGTTTAGTTTTTATAT
>CAYPMT010000140.1:0-5634 GCA_964411875.1 uncultured Kangiellaceae bacterium | reverse complement strand
TTAAAAGCCACCTTTTTAAGGTGGCTTTTTTGTATCTCAAGCATTCTCTTTTTGATTCCAAGGCGCTATTTTAAATAGCAACAACATGCCAGGAATGGCACAAGCAAAACAAATTAAAAAGAAATTAAAATAACCAACCGACTCGATAATATAACCGGTACTCGCATTAGCGAAAGTCCTTGGTAAAGTTGCTAAACTGGTTAATAACGCAAATTGGGTTGCAGTGAATTGACGGTTGGTTAATCTTGCAATATAAGTTGAAATGCCCACAGTTCCTAAACCAACACCCAAATACTCTAAACTTACAGCAACAAAAAGTACCCATAGCTCATGCCCCATATGAGCTAAAAACGCATAACCTAAAATCGATATAATTTGAAAAAACCCAAAAATCCAAAGTGATTTATTGAGCCCTAAACGAATCAATAAAAAACCACCTAGAGCCGCACCTAAAATCGCCGCCCATAATTTAGATAACTTCGCAATGGAGCCAATCTCGGTGCCACTAAAACCTATATCCATAAAAAAAGGCGTTTCAAGCGCAACAGCCATATTGTCACCTAGTTTATAGAGCACTAAAAACAACAGAATTAGTAAAGCATTTCGCCAGCCATCTCGTTTAAAAAATTCTTTAAAAGGCTCAACAACTGCTTCAACTATATTACTGGGTTGATAATCGGTTTTGTCTGGCTCTTTGATAAGTAAGGTGGTTATTAACCCAACCAAGAAAAAAATAATTGCGGCTCCAATAGAAACTTGCCATGAAAAGTAATCCGATAAAATTAACGCGAGCCCACCAGGAATTAATGAAGAAAGCCTGTAAGCATTAACAAAAATTGAAGTTCCCATGCCAAGTTCTTCATCCGATAAAAAGTCTCTTCGATAAGCATCTAGAACAATATCTTGGCTTGCACTAAAAAAAGCAATAAAACCGACCACAACCGCTATGCTAACAATTTGTTCAATCGGATCTAAAAAAAGTAATAGGCAAGTCACAAAAATTAGCGGAATTTGTGTCAGTAACATCCAGCCTCGCCGTTTACCCAAAAACGGCGGTGTATACCGTTCCATAATGGGCGACCATATAAACTTCCAGTTATAGGAAAAGCCAATTAAAGCAAATAGCCCAATGGTTGATAAATCAACCTCATGACTTCTAAGCCAAGCAGGGATCAGTTGAAATAAAAAATAGAGTGGTAAACCAGAAGCAAAACCAGTAAATAAACAAACCAACATTTTTTTATTAAAAAAGATTTGTTTAAAAGAGGCTTTTTTTGTTAATTCTTGCAAAGAATAACCTTACTTTAGATCTGTTAATACCCGATGAGTTCGAGTTAAACTAATCTTAACCATTTGTTGACTAAAAAAATACTACTTATCCAAACCTGAGGTTACCTAATGACAAAACTTAGCTTTAATATCATTGGTGCTGGCTCTATTGGTCATTTATGGCAATGCTTTTTACAGCAGAAAGGTTTTCAGTCAAGGCTTTACACTAGAGCAACGAAACCCTCTCAAATCATTTCCATTGAATCACCACTTGGCAATTTTAGTCAATCGGTTAATTACCAGACAATTGATTTATGGCAGCAGGCTGATGTAATTTTAATTTGCGTTAAGGCTCATCAATTAGAGTCACTTTGTGAACAATTAAAAAAGCGAGAAATTCAAGCTCAATCGATTGTCTTAATGATGAATGGTTTAGGACTTATCGAGATCGTAGAAGATTACTGGCCTGATAAAAGTATTATTCAAGCTAATATAACCCATGGTGTTTATTTAACCAATTCGCAATTAGTCCATGCCGGTTTAGGTGAAACCTGGTTAGGTGATTTTGGTCATAATCATCCATCATCCAATAGTGAAAAAATCACCACTCAACTGAATCAAGCTTTGCCCAAGGTCAGTTGGGATAACAATCATAAGCAAAGACTGCTTCTTAAGCTCATTACTAACGCTATTATCAACCCTATTACCGCACTTAATAACCAACCCAATGACTTTCTATTAATGCCAAATAGGTCATTAGATAACCAAAGTAACCTAAACCTAAGCTTAATTCCTCAGGCAGAAGCACTACTTGAAGAGATGTGCCCTCTTCTTAATAAATTATTACCAACACTCAATTTTGAAACAATCCGGCAAGCTATTATCCAAGTTGCCTGGCTAACACGCGAAAATATCTCTTCGATGCTGCAAGACATTAGGGCTGAACGACCGACCGAAATTGACTTTATCAATGGCTATTTAGCTAAAAAAGCCGAATCATATCAATTAACTCTCCCTGAAAATGAAAAAATTATTCATAAAATTAAAAATTTAACTCAATAGTCGCAACAAATTCACAAATTTAAGTTATAAACTCTGCGATTGACTTGATCTTCTGATATGCTTCATTAGAAAAATAACAAATAAAACAAAAGCATAATAAAGATAAAAGTGAACAAATTAATGAACCCAACAAGAACTTCGGTTTTAGCAACTTTATTAATTGGTGGATTGCTAACATTTTTACTTTTTTATAACCAGTTAAATGGAACCAAATTACCACAGGACGACTTTTCTGCGCTGCAGCAATACGAGCAAAAGTTATCCAACCAACTTCAATCAGATCTCACATCACTCAATGCTGCTATAAAGGCACTATCACTCAATAGCCATTGGCAATCATCACCTACAAATGAATGGGGTTATTGGCTTAACTCACAACAGCCGGTCTACCAAGCAGCAGGCTTTTCTTTTGTGGGCTTGCATATTAAATCAGAAAATAAATTTACTTTTGAAAAATTAATTTTATCCAGTCAAACAGCCAAACTTAGGCAACCTGTTGATCGAATGTATCGAAAAAATAGCAGCATTTCTTTAATGCAATTGTTTAATGACAAACCGGCCGTTGTTATCTTAGCACCGATCAAAAATCGTGAAGGTCAAATGATTGGAAGTATCATTGGTATTAAGTTACTCGATGATAAACTTCTCAAACACTATCAATCAATTACTCAAGTTCCCTTGGCCATTGTCAATATTGGCGAAATCAAATCAATAAGTCTTGATGATGAAGTCAGCTTAGATAACTATTCATTAAAAGATATTCCTTGGCCTGAAAGCATTAACTCATCACTTTGGACACTCTATTTGCTAATGAATCCATCAAGTGGTTTAGCCGAACATTACATCTACTTAATTTTAGGTATTATAGCGACACTTTTATTAAGCTTTATTGTCTGGATGCAAATCAGTAGTGCGAACAAACCAACTCGCTCATTAAGTAGTACTCTCAATATTGACTTACCGATAGCAGAACAAATTAACCGTCTAAATCGTTTAAAAAATAATACCAATAGTAAAAATGTAATCAATACGATTACTCATATCGAACAACGGCTCAATCAATTAGTTGAACAGAAAAAATCATTAGGCTTAGAAGTTCGTCGTTTACAAGATAATGAAAAACACCTGAGAGATACAGCTTCAAATTTAAGCATGGAAAGAGATAGTGCAGTTGCAGCACCTCGAGTTAAGTCGGAATTTTTATCACGCATGGGTGACGAAGTAACTGTACCAATGAATTCAGTGGTCAATATGCTGAAATTATTGTCTGAATATAAACTTGAAGAAGAAGCCAAAGAACTGCTCAATATAGCTAAACGTTCAACCCGTACTTTAGTCGATAACCTAAACAATATCCTCGACTTTTCTAAACTTGATGCCGACATGCTTAAATTAAATACAGAAACCTTTAGTGTTAGGCAATTAGTTGATGACCTATCTTCTGAACTGGTTCATTTTGCTAATGAAAAAGGTTTATCATTACAGGCAAGTAGCGATCCAGAAATTCCTACAGAAGTTCGTGCTGATATTAAACGCATTCGCCAAATTGTTCGTAACTTATTAGGTAATGCTATTCGTTTTACAAAAAAAGGCGAAGTCTCTCTCTATGCTGACATTACCAATAAAGATGGTAAAAGTTTATTACGTTTTACGGTTAAAGATACCGGTGTTGGTATTCCTGAAGACGCACAGAAAGGTTTATTTGAATCACTTGAACAATCAACTCGACTCACTAATAGCAGCTTTGCTGGTCGTTTAAGATTGATTGTTTGTAAACACCTTATTGATTTAATGGGCGGTGAAATTGGCGTCATTAGCCAACCTGGCAATGGCAGTCAGTTTTGGTTTACTATTGATATTGAATAAAAACTAAAAGATTGGACTAAATTAAAAATGACTGACGATCTTAAACAAAAACTTTCACCCCTTGCTTGGCAAGTCACTCAAGAAAAAGCCACTGAAAATCCTTTTTCCGGCGAATATAATGACTTTGACCAACCAGGAAAATATTTTTGCATTTGCTGTGATAAGCACCTATTTAACTCTGAGCATAAATTTGAATCAGGCTGTGGGTGGCCGGCTTTTCATAAAGCCCAATCCGATAGCACACGAGAAGAAATCGATAATTCACATAATATGACCCGTATTGAAATTTTATGTGGTCAATGCAATGCCCACCTAGGCCATAAATTCCCTGATGGCCCCCATGGTACACGTTATTGTATCAATTCAGTTTCTATGAGGTTTCAACCAACGGTCTCTTAATACCAATTAAAAATAGCTTTAAGGTTAGTCAATACTTAGCTATTTACCATTATTTATAAACTATTTTCTTTTTGTTTCAATTCTATTAACTGCGATAAAAACCATTGCTTATGGTTATTCTTTCCTGTAATTTAGTCAGCAGAGCATGAAGTCCTGTGGAACAGAAACGTTTACTCGATGCTCGTTATGTCTTGGCTAGTAAAAAGCTATTCATTGATAAAAAAGGTCAAAAGGAGGTCTTCATATGAAAGCAATCAATCTTATCAAATTCATTTCATTATTTTTTATTGTTTATTTAATTAATCTAACTGGGTTAAGTGCTGAACCCGTGGTTAATGTTGGTCCTAATATATCGGTTTTGCAAGCAACTCAAGTACAACTTACTGCAACCGCTAGTGATGATGCAGGACAGACAATTACCTCTTATCGCTGGCGTCAAGTCAGTGGTGATAGTGTGAACTTAACCGGGCGACGTAAAGCAACAGCCACTTTTACGGCACCGGTTATGAATCTCGGAGATCCCGATATAGCGTTGCGTTTTAGAGTCATTGTCACGAATGACTTGGGTGAAACCGCCCGAGATTTTATCAAAGTCACCGTTAAAGCAAGCAATACTGCACCAACTGTTGATGCTGGTGTTAACTTAACGGTGGATGCAGAGAGCAATGTAAGTCTTTTTGCCAATGCCTCTGATAGTGATGGTCAAATAGCTTCTTATGTTTGGAGCCAAGTGAGTGGCGTTAATGTGACTTTAACCAATGAAAGGACAGACACGCTTAGCTTTACAGCACCATCAATGGCTGTTGGTGATCCGGATAGAGTACTTGCCTTTAGGGCTGTTGTAAGAGACGACATAGGTGATTTTTCATCAGATATTGTGAGTGTAAGAATTAAAGCACCAAAGATTACCTTCCCCTTACCAGAAAACAATTTTATTGCTGCAAGAATGCCCATGCATGTGGTTTATCCACGACCGGATACAGAAACTCAAGCCCATGCTAGACACCACTTTATGCATACTCAAATGGCTTATGAAAT
>CAYPMT010000139.1:0-5635 GCA_964411875.1 uncultured Kangiellaceae bacterium | reverse complement strand
GCTTGCTTTAAATATAGCTCTTATTATTGTTGATTACAATGACTTGCAAAAAAACTGTTATGAGTCTAACCCTATATAAAAAAATAATCAAAAAATTTGATGACCTTTCCCCGATAATTAGTACCAGTTAGGCGTAGAGCTTTCCTTTAAACTAAGTCAATTAGGAGAATTTAACATGAAAAACAAACGTTTTACCGAAGCGCAAATCATCCATATTCTGAAAGAACAAGAATCGGGCGCTAAAGTTGAAGACATCTGTCGCGGTCACGATATCGGTAATATCAAAGGTGACATAATGAAGTAACTTTACAACTAGCGGAGTCTAACTGTGGGAAAAGGTCAATAGGAGTTCTATAGATGGACGTATTAGTAGCTAGTGTTTTCTCTTCTCAAACTTTAAGCATGCACACAAAACAAAAGCCATATTGAACAAGGCTGTGTTTAACAACCTTAAACAATATGGCTTAAAACAAAACCGCTTAAAATAAACAGTGGTAACATAAGGATTCCGCCCACCATTTAATGACTTATTTAATTAGTCTTATTTATTCCTTCTACCGACACCCAATAACAGTATTAAGCCTCCAAATAAAACAATACCAAGTGAACCACTATCTTCAACCAGCTCGTCAAGACCACTTCGCTGATCAGAAGAATTAACTCTAACATCAACCCGTTGAGATTTAGTCACGGGAGGAGTGACGCTAGAATCAGTCACCGTAACAAAGAAAACCAAGTCATCACCAGCTGCTGTGTCCGGTACATCTTCTGGTGCAGTAAACGTCAACGTCGGTTGATCTAAAGCCGAGAATTCTATGCCATCATCCCTAATAGCCTGCCAACTAAAAGATAAATCAGACAATGAGCCACCGAAAGCCGGTTGACTTGGGCTCGCATCCAAAGTAATAGTATCTCCCTCATTAAATGTTGGAGTATCAGCAACGAATACTCTTAAGAAAGGTGCTGAGGCAGGCAATGAAATATCATCAACCCAAGCCTTATCATCGCCCGCTTGGCCAGAAGCACTTTTCACATAACGCCAACTTAAGGTATGTTGACCCGCTGGCACAGCCACTCGGATAATTGTCCAATCTAGCTCACCACTCCATTCTGTCGCTTGTGCCACCTGAGAAAACTCAAAGTCAGCATTGGCTTGCTCATAACTTTCAAGCAACTCATCATCAATATAAAATCGCAAAAAGTCAGCCCCTTCTTCTGAGGAAACCTTAATTGAAAAAATAACAGTCGTGTCACTCGTAAAAATATCCGTACGAGCATTTAACGTGGCAGTTCTATCATCCGAAATCGTTGCAGTTGTAAAACCAGTTGCGTTAACACTAAAGGGAGACCCTTCAGTTTCATCGAGTAACCAAGTAGGCCCACCATTATCGGTTTCTACGCTATAATTAATGGGCAAGTCTATTTGTGGTGGCTCTTTAACATTCTGAATAGAAATATTATCAAGATAAACGCGATCGAGTCCTTCGCTAATTGAACCATCTTTTTCATAGCTCCAACGAATTGATCTTGTTCCTGCTGGCACAAACACTTCTACTCTTTGCCAATCAAGTTCGCCACTCCACTGCGCAGGTCTTGGCGTCGGGGGATAATAGAAATAGTCCTCGTCTGTCAGAGGTAAGGGTGCTTGTTCATCATCAATATAAAACCTTAGAAAATCGCCAGCAGCAACAAGCTCTTTGACAGTTTCAGCCTCAGAAGAAACCTTGATATCAAATGTAACTCTAGTAGTTTCAGTAAAGGTGTGTTCAAGTTTAACCGAAACTGTCTCATTATCACTCAAGCTGCCTTCGGTCACTAATCCATCAAAACCCACATCGTTAGGCGAGTCATCATTAGAAAAATCCCAACCCTCTAAAGTAAAACCTGCAGGCATATTAGCTTGTGGCGAAAAAGCAACATCCGCCATCGGAGGAAAATCTCGACTTAGTGTCGTAATGCTATCAATCCAAACCGCATCTAACGGCGGATCATACTCATTAAAGGAATCTTTGTCATAACTAAAACGCACAATGTGTTGTCCATTAGTCGGCTCACCAGTGAAACTTATACTGGTTGTTGTCCAGTCTTGGTTGCCTGAAAAAGTTTCTATCTGTGCACCATTGATAAAGACTCTTAAAAAATCATACTCTTGCTCTGTATCAAGTTTATAAGCGAATTGAATGCCCCCAAAAAAACTATCGTAGCGACACTCAATATCCGCATTTCCATCCGCCGATATATCACCACTTCTAAGGCTAGCGGGACCAGCATTCGACTCATCGGTCACCACCTGCCAACCAGCGTCGGCCCTATCAGGTATGATACAATTATCTGGAAATTGGCCGTTAGCAGGAAAATCTACGGCTTTTAACGAATGTGTAAAAAGTAAACTGCTACTAATAAGAAGAAAACTAAAAAATGTTTTAATATTGTTCATTATTATACTCCTATTATCATGAATCTTCGTGATCCTATTTGTTGGATTAAATAACTCCTCAATCTTGTTTAACCAACCTTGTCTCAGTCGATAAATTAACGTTTTTTTCTGAGTCATTAGAAGCTCCCCCTAAAACTGAGGATATACTGAGGACCTATCTCTTGCTTAGAAAAGCTTGCTCTATCCAAAGGGTCATTTAACGACATTGAATTATTGCTAATCCTTGATTCTTTTGCATCAAAGGCATTTTCAATCGCTAGGTTGACGGAAAAGTTCTCAAAGTCTTTTTTGACAAATAAATCCAAGGCTGCTTCACGATTATCTGTAGATAATTCAACGATCTGAAAGTACCCATCGTCAAGAAAGAAAAACTCGTCATCATCACCAATATCATTATAACTTACGCCAAACCCCCAGCTTTCATATTGATAGTCTAAGGTAATATTATAGGAGGCTTGATAAGCAGTTACTTCTTCTATTCCAAAAGTTGACTCATCTTCTATATAAGTCACATTACTCTGTAGCGATAAATCAGGCAAGCCAATCACTGTTAACGGTAGACTAAAATCAAGCTCTACCCCTGTAATGCGTTGTTCCGCAGCATTATTTTCAAAAGTGTTAAGAGCATTAACATTACGAACGCGATCACCTAGCCTCAAGACGTCATCACGAAGCTGTGGAAATCGCGTTATAAACTGACTTATCTGCTCACTCTGTACAGGCTCAATACTATCAAGCGCCTTTTTTCGATAAGCCGTAATACCAAAGACGCCATCCTCACCAAGGCGCCAGTCAAAGCCTAGCTCTGTTGTGGTAAGCTCGGAATCCTCTAACTCAGGATTACCAATAGTAAAATCCGTGGTTGTTAACTCAAAGCCACTTCGTTCACTGATATCGGGTGCATCGACCGATGTCGTCCAACTTAAACGCAGCGCTTGATCCTCATTAAACCGCCACTGAAGCAACACTGAAGGTTGGATGCTATATGATGCTCCGCCGTCGAATCCATCATTACCATCTTCTTGTGGAACCTCAAATTCCTCAAGACGATTATTCCTTATACCAAATGCTTCGTTCGAAGAATTCGGGTCACTTTCTGTTCTTTCATAACGAGTACCTATATTCATAGCCAAATTATCAAGAAGCTGAACTTCATACTCAACAAAAAGTGCTAGCTCTTTTTCAACTTCCTGACTATTTAACCGTTCTGTATCACCAAGTCGGATATTATTCGTTATCTCTCTTAAGGTTAGTGTTTCAGAAACAATTCGATCAAAACTATCATTATTATCAGCATAGTCGAGTTGCAAACCAGTTGAGATTTTATGCTGTTCATTGAATGACCAATCAAAGTTAGACCCCAAAATAATCTCTGTGCGCTCACTGAAGCTATTATTTAGAGGAATAAAAGACATACCGATTAAGTCTTCCTGAGAGAGCGGTGGGTTTTCAGGAGGACGAAAACTTACTCCTCCTCGCAGAGCTTCTCGACCCTGAATCATATCAGCACTCTTACTTCTACTGTAAGATAACTGGCTTTGCCAGCGGCCATGTTCAAGTTCACGATCATACACAAAAGCAATATTGTAGCTATCCGAGTCACCAGTACTTGTAGACTGAGAGATCTCATCAAGTGAAAAGTCACTTCTATCAGTTCTTATCTCAGTGCCATCGTCCGCCCTATCACTACTTGATAAGAAAAACTCCGTCTTTAGCTCTCCACCATCATTAAATAAATAATTAAATGAACCATTTAGCGCCAACTGCTCCAATTGATCATTCGATAAATTTTGGCTAAATGTGTTAATAACACGCGGATTAACTGCATTTAGATCCCCCTCGTCGAGGCCGACGTTAAGATCAACACTATCGTTAATCGTTTTTGCATTGGAATAAGATAAATTAACAAAATAATCAAACTCGCCGACTCTACCCGCATTACTAAACTCAAGATTAAAACCGGATTGATTATCGCTGTGACGTAAACCGGCGCGATAGTTAGATGATTTATCGCTCTCTAGCGACTCGCCATCTTTTAAAATGATATTAATGGTTAAGCCAGTCCCTTCATTGGCATATTTTGCCGTAGCCCCTCGAATAATTTGGACTTCCTGAATAATACCGGCAGGTAAGCTTGATAATGACAACGCATTGTCATCAGTGACGCCTGGTACACGACGACCATTAATTAAGATCTGACCGGCTGCGCCTTTAAGCCCTCTAAATTTAACTGAGTCAGCTTCAAGATCGCCGCCATCACTCGAAAATAAGCTATCTGAAATAATACCTGGAACACGTTTTAGCATATCTCGTAGCGTATTGGGCTCAAAACGCTGAAAATACTCCACATCATAAGAAAGGATTGGCGCAATACTATCCACTCGATTACGAGTCAGAACACGTCTTTGACCGGTAACCTTAATAACATTTTCATCTTCAACCGTGTTAGGTTCTTCTTCTTCAAGCTCACTAAAATCGACTAAAAGCGCTGATTTGCTATCTTTAATAACAACAGAATCGTCAGCAGTAAACTCATAAGTCCAGTCAGAACCAACGAGTAGCTTTTTTAACGCTTCGTCAAAGGTATATTGACCTTTGAGTGCACTTGTTTGAAAGCTATCAACACCTTGCGGCATAACAATCTCAACATTAGCTTGTTTTGCTAAAGCGATTAAAGACGTCGATGCAGTTTGCTGTTTGAGATTAACATCAATAACCTTATTATTACTTCCGGCTAATACTGATATTGGTAAAAGAATCACTCCTAAAAACAAAATCAGTGGTAATAAGTTTTTTGCTGGCTTATTAGTATCAATTGAAGATTTTAGAAAAATCACATTGCCCCCTATTTTTTTAATTTAACGATGTAAACACATGTAAAATCAAGACAGCTGTAGATTGCGATATGATTTATATAGCAGTTTTTTTATTTATCGCAATGACTTATGACAAAGACATAGCCACCTATTTATATATGAACGAATAATTACAAGATCACCCTATGATTTTTTTACTTTTTCATAGCGTATATAGAGATAGGTTAGTTGTTTTTATCTGAAGTGATAGTGATTCTATCAAAGTGATGAGTTACCTTGATAGGAAGCGCCGTTTCAATACTGACTAATGTTTTATTAACGTTATTGGTTCTTAAAATACCATACATTTTTAAATCAATAACATTAGGATCTTCAATAATAA
>CAYPMT010000138.1:1524-5656 GCA_964411875.1 uncultured Kangiellaceae bacterium | reverse complement strand
CCTAAAAAGCCTAAATTTTTGCTCAAGCCCGGTGAATTGTTAAATAATTTTAGTGGGCTTGATGTGGTACTAGATGAAATTTTGTTGCTGCCTGATGGCAGACCCACCAATGTATTTGTAGCTCAAAAAAAGTAGTTAAAGCAGGATGATTAAACATCGCAAACAGAAAGCTATTTTATTCGCTGATATCAGTGGTAGCTCTGCTTTGTATAAAACTATCGGCAATGTTGAAGCAAAGAGTGTTGTTGAAAACTTGCTGAGAAGCATGAGCCAACTTGTCGTAGAAAATAAAGGCAAAGTAATTAAGAGTATCGGTGATGAAATCATGACTAGCTTCTATGATGCTAGGAACTGCTTATTTTCAGCGATAGCAATGCAAATACGTTTTAAAGATCTTCTTCAGGAACATCGGTTAAGACTCAATATTGGTATTGGTTTTGGTGAGGTTATCAGCGAGAAGCAGGATTTATTTGGAGAAGCGGTTAACGATGCAGCTTATCTAACGTCTTTAGCTAAAGGTAGTCAAATTCTATTAACAGAGGATGTGTTTAATCAACTTGATGATGCTTCTAGAGTTAATATTCGTGAGTTTGATAGAATCACCATAAAAGGAGCGAAAGAAGCATCACTGGTTTATCGTGTTTTTTGGCAACAAGGCCTAACAAGAGACAAAGAAACTCACCTAATGTCTGCTGAAACCATTGCAAGTGAATTAGGCGTTGCAGTAGTAAAACTAAAATATGCTGATGAAGAGTATCTAATTACCAGTGAGCAACCTGCTTTTCTTATTGGGAGAGATCCTCAAAAGTGTGATTTGGTCATTAGTAAAAACCGTATTTCTCGAGAGCATTGTCAGATAAACTTTAATCGTGGCAAATTTGTATTAATCGACCATTCAACCAATGGTAGTTACCTTTCTACGGAAAATAATAGCGAGTTATACATTCGACGGGAAGAGTTTCCACTCATTGCAAAAACTTTATTATCTTTAGGTCAGTCATTTAAGCAGTCTGCCAGTGATGTTATAGAATTAACGCTAATTGACTAACCAACCTTCTATATAACAAACTGTCACTAAATCACTGAAACTCAATTAATTCTATTTGTCTTAGTTAAGAACACTCATTATGAATCTGAAGATATAGGTTTTTTTAGGCTATTAGTCTTTTTACTTGTATGGCGAACATAAAAAAAGGAGCCAAAAGGCTCCTTCCTTATTCTTATAAAAGAGCTTACTTCTTTTTAGCAGCAGCTTTCTTACGTCGTGCAGGTTTCTTCTTTTTAGGCTTCATAGCTGCAGCACAAAGCTTTTCTTCTAACTTAGCCATAGCTTTTGTGTGCTTAGCTTGTAAGCGAGCAACTTCACCTGCTTGCTTTTTAGCTTGAGCATCTAACTTACCTTTAACAGCTTCAACAGCTTTAAGTAATGTAGCAGATGCTCTTGCTTTAGCACTTGCTTCACGAGTTTTAGCATTTTGAGCAGTAACGCGAGCAGCAGCAGCTTTTCTTGCTGATGTAGCACTTTTAACTGCTTTTTTGGCAGCTGCAGTTGATTTTTTAGCTGCGGCACTTTTCTTTGAAGCTAATGCTTTAGTTGCGGCTGCAAGTTTTGACTTAAGTGATTTAAGCATTGCCTCAGCTTTTTTAGCAGCTGCAGCATCTTTCTTCGCTGCACCGCTAGCGGCATTAGTTGTTTTTGTTAAAGTTGCACCAACTTTTGGAAGAGAAGCAGATTTTTTTGCTACTCTTTTCTTAGAGGCGGTTTTTCTAACAGCTTTCTTAGCTGACTTCTTTGCTGCTGGTTTTCTTTTACTAGGGGCCATTATTTTTCTCCACTTGTTTTTTGAATGAATAATTACCACTGAGAAGTTTATAATCAAGTTGCATAAAATTCAAAAAAAAATGCAAAAAAAACGCAAAAAATGAAAATAAATGTCCTTTTTTTGACTTTTTTCGAAAAATAAAAGCTGTTTGGCAATTTTTTTGGTTTTTTTTGTTTAAAAATGTTTTTTTTCAAAAGAGTTTTTTATTAACTTTTAGCATTAAATTTATTATCAATTGGAAATTTTTTGCAGTGAGTTAATCCAGCCAGTAATTGATTTGGCAATTCGATTATCTTCAAACTTGATTCCGTTTTTGGTCATTAGTCCTCGATTGATTCGCTGAAATTTTGATTGCCATAATTTTTTTTCAAAAGCATTAAGGTAGAGAGTTGAATGTTTGTTGTTTCGAACAAAAGCAAAAATAGGTAAAAACTGTCCCTCAAAATTAATTTTAACTTTGTTATCTTGGTTTTTAGGGAGTTGTGGGGCGAGCATAACAACTTGTTTAATGCTGGGTAATTTTTTTGCGGATTCTAATAGCCAATGAGCACTATTTTGATTGCCAATAAGAATTGAACCAAAGGCTTGTCTTTTAATTAGTGGCGTTATTTTGTTAATGGTTTCATTAATATGCTTTTGATAGGCCTTAGAATCTTTAAAATAAGCTTCATAAGTAGTTTGAGTTGTTACTTGGCTGCCGGTGGTTAAATTTCTTTTTGATATTGTATAAAAGTCTTCAATAGGTAAGTTAGGTACAAATACTTGCCAGCCTAAACGGCTTAATTGAATTGATAAAGGTTTAACTAATCGAGGATGACTCGCATTTTCTCCTTGAGCATGAAGTAATATAATATTGCCGCGAAATTTTCGACCTTTAGCTCTGTATTCGAGTGTTAATACTTTTATATTGTTAACTTCAAGCCAAGTAATTTCATCTGCATCATGATTTGTGCTGAGTTTTTCTTGGTCAGTTGACCAGTTAATAGTAGGTGTTGATGATGACTTTGCATGAGTTGCTTGGTTAACTGGTGTGTTTTCTTCTGCAGCTAAAGCAAACGTGTGTATTAAAAGTATAAGCACCAAAAAAATGCTGGATAACCCGATTTTAAAACGTGGACAAAGTGATAAATAGGTTAGTTGTGTAGCGTTTAAAAGCATTTTACAAAAAATGTAATTAAAATTATTTAAAAAGAAAACTTAAATTGAGTATGGCACAAACCAATAGATTTAATGATATTTCGTCTTGTTGAATGGTTTTAAGGGGCAGTTTTTACATAAAATTTATCGCTGCTAAATTAGAGAGTGATTATTTGAATTAGTGAATCTTTATTAAGCCAAGTAAATAGACGTAGCATTGTAAGTGGCGCGCCGCACAAACCAAAAAATAATCCGGATATTTCAATTAAAACGATTATTTTTTGCTGAAGTGATGAAAAACTCATTCGCATAATCTTCAAGCAACAGAAAGGGTTTGATTAATAATTATACCGAACGAGTGATTGTTTTTTGTACAGGACGCTATTGTGGAAGCCAATATGTGTTAATACCGAGTCTATATTTTTAGTAAAGTTTATTGCAGATGTAGAGTTCACCAGCTTAGTTCTTGATAAATAATGGTTAAATGATTAAATTTGCTTGCTTCCTGATGAGTCATGCTTATAATTCACCTCCATGACAAAGGTAAGGCGTTATTTTTATTGGTAGATTCGAATATTTGAAACTACAATTAGAGTTCTAGCTTTATTTTTAATGATAAATATCTAAAAATTTAATATTAAGTAAGCGGTTTTAGCTTTACAAAATCTATATCATTTACCAAATTTGGAGAGATTAAATGGCCTTTCGACGCAAGTTATTGGCACTTTTGACAGTATTAATTAGTTGTTTGCTGTGCTTTTCTGTACAAGCGGCGGCTGACTTAAATATGCGTCCGGGTGTAACAGAAACAAGTCAGGAAGCCTATAATATACATATGCTAGTTGTATGGGTAATGACGGGTATTGCAGCTGTTGTATTTGGACTGATGTTTTATTCAATTATTTTCCATCGCAAATCGAAAAATCCAACACCAGCAACTTTTTCCCATAGCACTAAAATGGAAATCATTTGGACAGCTATTCCGGTTATCATTCTTATTGCTTTAACTATTCCGGCGATTAAATTGCTCATTAAAATGGAAGACGCTTCGAATGCGGATATGTCAATTGTTGTTACGGGCTCTCAGTGGAAATGGCATTACAAATATATGGAAGATAACATTGAGTTTTTCAGTAATCTAAAAGATCCTCAGCAGAGAGAAAATTTTACTT
>CAYPMT010000138.1:0-1424 GCA_964411875.1 uncultured Kangiellaceae bacterium | reverse complement strand
GAAAAATGCGCCCTTTGTCATAAAGCCGATGGTTCGGGTACGCCTCCCGCTTTTCCAGCATTGGATAAAAGTGCTATGGCAATCGAAAAAGATCAAATTAAAGCGCACATCGATATTGTGGTTAATGGTAAAGCGGGTACAGCAATGCAAGCCTTTAGTGCACAGTTAACTGATGCGGAAATCGCTGCGGTGGTTACTTATGAGCGAAATGCTTGGAGTAACAAAACCGGAGACAAAATTCAACCTGCTGACATTCAAGCTTTTAAAGCTGGCAAATAATAAATAGGAGAGGATCTGATGGGCGATCATCATCCAACTGGTATCAAACGCTGGTTATACACAACGAATCATAAAGACATAGGCTCTCTTTATTTATGGTTCTCTTTCATCATGTTCATCATTGGTGGCGCGATGGCTATGGTCATCAGAGCTGAGCTTTTTGAGCCAGGCTTACAATATGTTGATCCTGCTTTCTTTAACCAGATGACAACCATGCATGGTTTGATTATGGTCTTTGGTGCGGTTATGCCAAGTATGGTTGGTCTAGCTAACTGGCTTATTCCCATGCAAATTGGTGCGCCGGACATGGCCTTGCCGCGTATGAATAATTTGAGTTTTTGGATTTTGCCATTTGCATTTACCTTACTACTCTCATCTTTATTTATGGAAGGTGGAGCACCTAATTTCGGTTGGACATTCTACGCGCCGTTATCAACAACTTATGCTCCACCCAGCACAGACTTTTTTATTCTTGGTGTACATATGATGGGTATTTCATCCATCATGGGTGCGATTAATGTCATAGTCACTGTTTTTAATATGCGTGCGCCGGGTATGACTTTAATGAAAATGCCATTATTTGTCTGGACATGGTTAATTACAGCTTTCCTATTAATTATGGTTATGCCGGTACTTGCTGGTGCTGTTACCATGATGTTGACGGATCGCCATTTCGGCACGTCCTTCTTTGATGCTGCTGGTGGCGGTGACCCAGTGATGTTCCAGCACATTTTCTGGTTCTTTGGACATCCAGAGGTTTACATTATGATCTTGCCGGCGTTTGGTGTGGCTTCTGAAATTATTCCAGCTTTCGCTCGCAAAAAACTATTTGGTTATGCTTCTATGGTTTATGCAACGGCATCAATTGCGTTGTTGTCATTCCTTGTTTGGGCGCATCATATGTTTACAGTGGGTATGCCGGTTGCTGGTGAAATCTACTTTATGATTGCAACTATGTTGATTGCTGTACCAACAGGTGTGAAAGTATTTAACTGGGTAGCAACTATGTGGCAAGGTTCAATGACATTTGAAACACCAATGTTATTTGCTATTGCTTTCGTTATTTTATTCACTATTGGTGGTTTCTCTGGAGTAATGCTTGCGATGACACCAGTTGACTTCCAATATCATGATACTTATTTTGT
>CAYPMT010000137.1:0-5679 GCA_964411875.1 uncultured Kangiellaceae bacterium | reverse complement strand
AAGATTCAGAAATTGTCGCTATCTTAAAAGATGATTGGCAGCGTTTAGATATGTTGCTGGATACTTGTAAAGACGACGAACTTTTAAGTACCGACGCAGAGCAAATGCTGACGCGTTTATTTCACGAAGAAAACTGTCGTTTACAAGAACCTAAAGCTGTTCAATTTTCTTGTGATTGCTCGCGAGAGCGTTCAGCGGGAGCTATTAAAAGCTTGGGAACTGAAGAGATTAAAGCAATTATGTCCGAGCAAGATGTGGTCAGTATTGATTGCCACTTTTGTTTTCAGCGTTATGATTTTGATCACCCGGCCTTAAGCAAGCTTATACAAGAGATGTCCGATAGCTAAGAAGCTTATTCAGCCAATTCTTCACTAAGTATTTTACTGACACTTTTTGAATGGTGGTTTGGCACACGATAGCGTTGTAACACCAAATCTCTAGAAGCTATAGCTTTATCATGATCAAGTATCATTTGATAGCCATCGTCATCACCTATTCGCATAAAGGGTTCAGAGTTGTTGTCTAAAAGCTTAACAAGGTGGTCAAAGTCTTTTATTTTTTCATCATTGACCGTATCGATTACCCAGTTACTCCAATCGTGAAAACCTAGATTAACCTCAGCAGGTAATACGTTAATGGCAACAACTGCTTCGGTACGTTCCAAACTAGGCTTTTCATAGCGTTGTCTCAATAGACCTAGAGGGGCTTTTTTATGCCAATTACTACCCCAGCGTTGAATCAGGTTCATATTTAGCGGCACAAAAACCACACCGCCGTAGATGTAGTAATCCGGCAATTCATCGAATGTTTGGCTGCGTACTAAACTACTATTTTTAATAGTAGAAACACCTTCCAGTTGAATGGTTTGTTCTTTGCCATCTCGAACAATAGTAATAGGAACAATTTCATCAAAATGGTATTGATCTAAGGCATATTTATAGTGAGTACGTTGATCATCTCTAAATACAATCGTTGAGTCATCAGCGATGTCGTAATCACCTATTTTTAATATCACATCGTTCGGTTTTAAAGACCCTTTGGCTGGGCTTCCTTTAGCAATGTAAGTAACAATAACCCCTGTTTGCTTGTTAGATAAGCCATAGAACTCACGTAATGAAGGACTTTCCATAGTTTGCGCTTCAAAGCCTAAAGAGCGGAAGCCGTCATAGCTTCCATCTTCAATATCTTCTAAGACATGATTAATAATACTAGGAGGCACAAAGTAGCCTTGATTCTCAGAAGAGCTACCAAAGTTGGCTTGCATAACAACACCAACGATTTTTTGGTCAACAATAACGGGGCCGCCACTATTTCCAGGGTTTATCGCAGCGTCGATTTGTCCTGCTAAGAAATAGCCATCGCCATGAGCAAAAGACTGATGCTCTACACGAGATAAAACACCTTTTGTTACGCTTAATGTTGACCCTCCTTGTGGGAAACCAAAGACATGAACAGAGTCTTGCGTATCAGGCAGCTTGCCTATAGATAGAGTGATAGAGTTTTTGAAAAAATCTTGATCCTCAACCGTCAGAATTGCTAAGTCCGTCTCATGTGATACAAACGCCACTTTAGCTTGATATTTTTTTGGGTCAGCATGTCTTTGTACTTGAATGAAACTCGCGTCAGCAACAACGTGGGCATTGGTTAGAATTCTTTTAGAATCGTCACCGCTGATTATTGAGCCTGACCCACTTGTTTGTTTACTATTTAACATAGACCAAGGCGTAAAATAGTCAGGCCGATTGATAGTAGCGTGTATTTTAACCGCCGCGCGCTTTACTCGTTCCACTTCTGGAGTGGCAGCGTATAAAGGATTCATTAAGCTATATAAAATAGCTACTGTAATGAAAAGAAAAAGTTTTTTTATTGAATTTTTCATGACGAATTGAGCGCTAAATAAAATATAAGACTTTAATTTTGGATATATAAAATATTGCAAAAAGTAAACCACTTGAAGATTGAATAGTAACGTATTTAAGGTAGTATCAGCTCTTCAAGAATACAATTTAAATATATTTAAGGGGAGTTGTCGATTATGGGCTTGAGAAAACGTATTTTTTCTAAAATGGTTTTATTGTTGGGTGCTTTATTAATCTTTACAGTACAAAGTGGAAATTCTTTTGCTGAAGCTGTAAAAGCCGCAGTTGTTGAAAAGTCTGAGCCGGTTAAGGTTAGTGATACGGTAGTATTTCAAACAAACCTTGGTGACATAGTCATTAAACTAAACCTAGACAAAGCGCCAGATTCATCTAAAAACTTTCAGCAATATGTTTCATCTGGATTTTATGATGGAACAATTTTCCACCGTGCGATTCCTAATTTTATGGTTCAAGGTGGCGGTTTTGAGAAGAATTTAGTGAAAAAGGAAACGCGAGCTGCTATTGAAAATGAAGCTTACAATGGTTTGAAAAACATAATTGGTAGTATAGCTATGGCTCGTACTAGTGACCCTCATTCTGCAACATCTCAATTCTTTGTTAATGTAGCTGATAATGCTTTTCTTGATTATTCATCTAAAACTAGCACTGGCTGGGGCTATGCAGTATTTGGTCAAATAATCGAAGGTATGGAATTGATGACGGCTGTGAGTAAAGCGTCTACAAAACGTGCTGGACCACACGCTAATGTGCCGCTGCAAACAGTGACAATAGAGAAAGCTAGCTTTCGTTAAGTCAATTCAAGTTTATTAATATAAAAAAGCCCTGTTAGTTGAAAATCTAACAGGGCTTTTTTTCTGTTTGTTTGTGAATTTTTAAAAGCTTGTTTAGAGGAATGTACTCGAATCGAATAAAGGTACCATTTGCTGAGAATTTTTAACGGCTCTAGATAGGAATTTATCAGTATTCATTGGTCCAATGTGGTCACAAGTCACTTCGTATAATGAGTCAATAATTTCTCTCAGCTCTTCAGTTTGTAAAGTTAACGGAGCTCTTCGAGCTTCTCCATTGAATAAAGCCTTTAGTTGGAGTGCCTCAACTGAATTGAGTTTTAATTTAATTGAATCAACCGTAACGTGTTCGATTATTTTATTTTTCGACTCTGGCTTTGCCTCTATGACGCTACCAATAAAATTTTCGTAAACATGAATGAAGGCATCATGCGTTTCAAATTGGTCAATGGTCTTCTCCACGGTAAACTCTTGACCAAGGTATTGCTTAGCGCTGATGTTTCCAGCATCAATATTATTGAATACTTTTTGAAGCACGCCCTTTAACTTTTCAGTACTAATGCCGCGCTTCAAAAATGGGTGTGTTCTTTCCACCAAAAAGTCGTTGTCTTCGTCATCTATATTTAAGCTTGGGCTTAACGCTCTTCCTAGTGGTGCTGCAAGGTTGTTATTTAATACTTTATTAACGCAGTAATAAATACCGAGTAGTTTTAAATTTTTTCTATACATATTGTCCTCCTAACAAGTCTTAAATTTTATTTCTTCTCAGCGTGTGTAATCACATCTGAGAACTCAGGATATGCAACTTCATAATGCTCGGAGTAATCCAGTCCGCGACGTTCCGTTCGACGCTCGACTCGTAAACCGAAAATGCTATCAATAGTAAAGTAGACAAGAAGAGCGGTTAGTAAAGACCAAACTAGAATAGTGGCCGCTCCGATTAATTGAACGATAACTCTATCGACAGAGAATAGATCGCCAGCATAAAATAAGCCTGCAGCTATTGTTCCCCATACTCCACAGAAGGCGTGAACAGGGACAGCGCCGATAACGTCGTCCAACTTTAGTTTTAATAATAATCTTTCGCCGAAGAAGATTACGAATCCCCCAATGAATCCGGATATAACGGCATATACCGGCGTCATTGTTGCTGCGCCAGCCGTGATAGAAACAAGTCCCCCTAGAGCGCCATTAACAGTAGTTACCAATAGGATTGGTTGACGGAATACTTTTAAGGCTAGAACAACACCAATTAGTCCACCAGCAGCGCCAAGGTGAGTGTTAAGAACTACAGTGCCAATTGATACATCCGCATTAATAGTACTGCCGCCATTAAATCCAAACCAGCCAATCCAAAGAAGCATGCCGCCAAAAGCAACAAATGCTAAATTATGCCCAAGGATTAATGTCGGTTTACCGTCATTATTAAAACGTCCAGACCTAGCGCCTAAAACCATGATTCCAGCTAGGGCAACCCAGCCACCCACTGAGTGAACCACTGTGCTACCTGCAAAATCAATAAAGCCCATTTTAGCCAACCAGCCTTCGCCGCCGCCAAGACCACCCCATACCCAGCTAGCCGCAATAGGGTAAATAATGCCAGTGATTAATACGGCGCTTACTAGATAACCGAAGAATTTAGTTCGTTCAGCCATTGCGCCACTAGTGATTGTTACGGCAGTGGCTGCGAACATCATTTGATACAAGACAAAAGCATGATCTTTTGCATCTAAACCTCCAAGAAAAAAGTAAGAAGATCCAAAAAGGCCAATAGGGTTGTTGCCGTACAATAGACCAAAACCAATAGCCCAAAAAACTAAAACCGAGATGCTGATATCTACGAAGTTTTTCATCATGATGTTGACGGTGTTTTTTGAACGGCATATGCCAGATTCCAAAAACGCGAATCCTACTTGCATTAATAGAACGAATGCAGCCGCAAAAACCAGCATGATTGCGGATAGATTATCTTGAATTAGTTGAGCTTCTGCGGAGAATGCAGAAGAAGAGATTAATAGTGAACTGCTTAACGCAATTCTTAATAAGAATGTTTTCATCGATGTATCCCACCCTAACTTCATTGTTGGTTCCGTAGTTTTTATCATTAATGACGCAGTAAATCCGCTACTTTGTGTGTATTTATCAATAATACTGATTTCAGTATATACCTTTATTGATTTAGGCGATAGCTGGTGGATTTCATGTTTATAAATGTTAACAAAACAGGTGATTTCAATAAACTGACTAATTAGTTGTAAATGATTTAAGCCACCCCTGACAATATTTGATTGAGGTTTATTATGTTGCTAGGCGGGAATAGCTTGGGTTTTAATATTAAATGAGTGTAATTTTTCTCATTGATCGCACATTAGAGGAACTAATTTTCTTAAAATTGGGTCTGCAATAATTGCTTTTGACATCATTTAACAATAAATCAATAACTTATAAAGTTGGCTAGGTTATTGCTAAAAGTTAACCAAGCTTTTTATGAGCTTTATAAATAATGAAACCTAATTAGAGGAGAGTTTTATGAAAAAAACTAAATTGTTTTCAGCATTAGTGATTGCTGCATCATTGTCAGCTTGTTCAACTTTAAGTCAAGATATGACACAAGCTTCACAAATCAATGCACTTAAGTCTAACCCAGCAGCTGCAAAATACAGCAAAGTAACTGCACGTGCAGAGAAAGCTTATTACAGTGGTAATAATGCAATGGCGGGTAAACTGATCGAAATCGTTCAGAAGAAAGTAGCTTCAGGTTCAACTTACTAATAAAAGTAGGCTGAATTTATAAGCGTAATTTGTGGAAAAAAAATACTCAAAATACTTAAAAGAGAATTTAATGTCTCTTTTGTATTAGGGGTTAAATTTGTAAGTTATTGAAATTTATGGGTTATATTTTTGGCACAAAAAATGCATTACAAGTAAATGTTTAGCGGGCCTTGTTAAATAGGAGCAAGGTCTGTCAATAAACTAAAATAAACTAATTTTGAGGAATCTTAGAATGAAAA
>CAYPMT010000136.1:0-5726 GCA_964411875.1 uncultured Kangiellaceae bacterium | reverse complement strand
CTACAATATCACCGATTATTTCTAAGAAGTTATCATCGAGTGGATAAAGACTTAATTCTAAGGAAATTTTCATAGGTTCTCCTCAATTAATTTGAAACTAATTGAATGTCATTGAAGCTGAAAGACCAATTACTCTCGGTGCTGCGAATTGGTAATATGATTCGGTTGCATAACCATTTCTTGGGTTATTACCAAATCTAAACCCTCTCGTTTTAATATCCTTATCAGTTAAGTTATTAACATAAAAGCTAACTTTAACTTCATCAAGTTCGTAGTTAATTCTTAAGTTGATAATTTCATAAGCATCAGATTTTGACTCATGGCTATTTGAAAAGAAGAATTCGTCTTTTCCTTGTATTTCAGGATTAAAAGTCCAATTTTCAGATAGATAAATTTTTGTACCTAATACAAATTGATATTCAGGCGCGTGTGCTTGTGATCGACCGTTTAAGCTATATGGCATTATTGGAGCATCTTGACTAGCAAGCTCATGAGCAAAACTATTAAAATCAATAAACTCAGTCTTTAGTAATCCTATTGTTGAATAGAGACTAACTAAGTCTGTCGGAGACCATGCCATCTCAAGTTCTACACCATAATTTTTTGCCTTAGGTGCATTATCAAGGAATTGAATAAATTCAGTGCCAACTTGTATTGCTTGATTAACCTGAGCATCTTTGCGATCTTGATAAAAAATAGAGGTCTGTAAGCTTAAAGCATTTTCTGGTAAATAAGTTTTAAACCCTGCTTCATAATTTACTAGAAACTCTGAATCAAAGCTTCTTTGTTCGGCTGATAGTGTACCATCACGATTGACTCCACTGGGCTTGTAACCCCGTGATATCAAACCATAGAAAATATTACTCGGTGATAGTACATAAGTTAGACCAACTTTACCTCCAATAAAGTTATCATCAGGAGCGAATGCAATGTTATTACTATCACTATAATCAGCCGTTCTTTCCTCAAGCCTAATACCTGATTCTAACCTTAACTTTTCATTGATTTGATAGTTTAGTTGGCCATATACTGCAAGATTCTGAGTATCAAACTGACTTGTTATTGGGCTGCCATATTGGTCAGGGCCGAAGAATACTAAGTGTTGACGATCTAAATCAGTTCTTTGGTTTCTGGCATAAAGTCCCGCAGACCAATTTAGATTATTATTAGGATTATTTGAACGTAATAAAATATCTAGGCTTTCATTATTATTTCTTCGATTGTAATTATCTCTACCTGTATAAAAAGTGCCTAAGCAATCTATGTCATTACAAAAGTCGATGTAACTCCAATCTTCATCAAAACCATATTCAACATCTGAATTAGCAAAACTTAATGTAGCTTTGACTGAATAAATATCATTAATTTTATGGTCAACAATCCAAGAAGCTGCTCGTGTTTGTTGGCGATCATGACCGGGTTGATCAGAATAAGTATTGCGATTTATATCGAGACTGAAAGCATCATAGCCATTATCAATATTAGTAAATAAAAGTGTGGTGTTTACTTTAGTGTTATTATTTGCTTGATGAAAAAATTTGGCTTTAAAATTGCCTTCATTAATATTGTTGGTGTCGCTTCGATTCAGAAAAATATTTTCCATATAACCATCGCTTTGATAATGACCAACTGACAATCGATAACCAAATTTTTCTGATAATGCATCGCTAACTGTAGCAGTTAAACCATAACCTTGATAATCTTCGAGAGTTGCTGTTACTTTGCTATAAAAGTTTTCTGTTGGGTCATTGGAAACTACATTAATTAAGCCAGCCAGAGCATTAGCGCCATACAGTGTGCCTTGAGGCCCACGTAGAATTTCGACTTGCTTCACATCCAATGTGGTTGTACCAAGTGAAATCCCTGTCATATCAATACCATCTAAAATAACACCAACCGATGGGTTAATCGGTTCAATAAATTGACTTCTCTCACCGATGCCTCGAATTTGAATAAAGCGTCCTCGTGAAGCACCCGTAGAAAAATTAACATTAGGCGCTAGATTGAAAAGCTCACTAATATGTTGTGCATTGTTTTGTTCAATAGTTTCTTGACCAATCACACTGATACTAGCCGGTAGCTGATATAAGTTATTTTCTTGTAATTCCGCGGTAACGGTGATGGTATTTTCTTGAACACTTTGATTATCATCGGCGTAAGCTTTATGAGCTACGCCAATTAATAAAGAGGCAAGAGCTAAATAAATTGATTGTTTCACAGTTGATCTCCAGACTAAACAAATTAAAAAATTGGAGATCCGGTTTTGACGATGGTTAAGCTGATAATAATGAATAATCTTATTAATAAATAATACAATAGAAAGTAACTAATAAGACTTTTATCGCCTGTCCCTACGCCGGTTTTAGCCGGATCAGGTTCAAAGGGTTTAATCGTTATTAAGGATGGCTTAATAACAAGCGTCTCAGGTCTTTCGACCTCCCCTCAGGTTTTCGCCGCGAATTATAACTTAAATTTAATTGATTAGAAAACTTAAAGTCTATTTTTATCTAGGTTAAGATGGTCTAGCTATAACTTTGATAAATGAATGTAAATGACAGAAACCACTTTTTCAGCGAATGAATGGCTAAGATACACTCGACATATTCAGCTTGTTAATGTTGGTGTGGCTGGTCAGAAAAAACTTAAACAGGCTCATATTGTTATTGTGGGAGCTGGTGGTCTTGGTTGCCCGAGTGCTTTGTATCTTGCTGCAGCTGGTGTTGGATGCATTTCAATTGTTGATGGTGATAGAGTTGATTTAACCAATTTACAACGCCAAATTGCCTTTGATGAGGCTGCTGTTGGTACTCATAAAGCACAGGCTTTAAAAAGCCGCTTAGATCAATTAAATTCAGAGATTGATGTTACTTCTATTTCGGAGCATTTAACTCAAGGTAATGCTGAGTCGATTATTCAATCAGCAGATTTAGTACTGGATTGTACCGATAATTTTGCGACTCGTTATTTAATTAATGATGTTTGTTATCAGTTATCAAAGCCTTGGGTAATGGCGAGTATTGGCGAATTTTATGGCCAGTCATCTTTGTTTAATCCAAACGATAAAAATAGCGCTTGTTTTCGTTGTTTGTTTCCACAAGCTCCTAGTGATGTTATGGACTGTAATTCAGCAGGTGTGATTGGTGTTTTACCCGGAATGTTGGCCATGTATCAAACTTGCGAAGCGATTAAATACTTAGTAGGACTAGAAACACCTTTGAAAGATCACTTACTTATAATTGATGCCATGGCAGTGACTCAGAAAAAATTTCAATTACAAAAAAACAAAGACTGTCGTTTATGTTCAAATTCTACTGAAGCTATCAATTTGGCTGACTTTTCTGCTGATTACCAAATGCAATGTGCTAGTGACTCAATTCACAGACTTGAAATTACAGTGAATCAATTTGAAGAATATAGGCAGCGTGACAATTCGATGGTCTTAGATGTAAGAACTAATAATGAACGAGAGAGCTTTAATATTGGTGGCTTGCATATACCTCTCGATCAACTAGAGCATCGATTAGCAGAATTGGTGCAAGAAAAACATTATTTAGTTTATTGTCAATCGGGCATTAGAAGTTTGAAAGCCAGCCAACTATTGAATCAGCATGGGTTTGAAAATACTCATAGTTTAGCGGGTGGTTTATTAGGTTGGTTAAAGAATAAAAGATAAAGCTTAAGTAATAAAGATGCGAGAATAAGCTTATCGCTTGGGGCAATCTAGGGTAAAATTCAGCCTGAATAGATAAATTAATCGATTGAGAATTTTTGATGAATGAAGAAACACCAAAACCGAGCAATTTTATCCGTAATATTATTGATGAAGATTTAAAGTCGGGTAAACATCAAGCGGTTCAAACGCGTTTTCCACCTGAGCCGAATGGTTTTTTACATGTAGGCCATGCTAAAGCTATTTGTATTAACTTTGGTTTTGCCCAGGATTATCAAGGCCAATGTAATTTACGCTTTGATGATACCAATCCAGCAAAAGAAGAGATTGCTTATGCTAAAGCCATTGCAGAAGATATTGAATGGCTTGGTTTTGAATGGTCTGGAGACGTTCGTCATGCGGCAGACTATTTTGATCAGCTTTATGCCTATGCTGAAGAATTAATTAATAAAGGTTTAGCTTATGTTGATGAGTTAAGCGTAGAAAAAATGCGGGAATATCGAGGTAGTTTTGAAGTGCCTGGAACACCAAGTCCTTATCGCGATAGACCCATTGAAGAAAGCCTGGATTTATTTCACCGTATGAAAGCGGGTGAATTTGAAGATGGCGCCATAGCTTTGAGAGCAAAGATTGATATGGCTTCTCCAAATATGAATATGCGTGATCCAGTGCTTTATCGAATCAAACGTCAGCATCATATTCGTACCGGTGATAAATGGTGTATTTATCCCATGTATGATTTTACTCATTGTATTTCGGATGCCATTGAAGGCATTACTCATTCGCTTTGTTCATTAGAGTTTGAAGATCATCGACCGCTTTATGATTGGGTATTAGATAATATTTCCATTGATTGTCATCCGCAACAAATAGAATTTTCTCGATTGAATTTAGAGCATACGATTACCAGTAAACGTAAACTCAATCAATTAGTGGTTGAAGGTTATGTCGATGGTTGGGATGATCCGCGTATGTCGACTATCTCAGGCATGCGTCGTCGAGGTTTTACGCCTTACTCGATTCGTGATTTTGTCACTCGCACTGGCGTTACCAAAAAAGTCCACACCGTTGAAATGAGTTTGTTAGAAAATTCAGTACGTGAAGACTTAGGTGACAATGCGCCAAGAGCTATGGCGGTATTGCGACCATTAAAGGTGACTTTGACTAATTATCCAGAGGATAAAATTGAAACAATCTCGGCACCTAACCATCCACAAAATGAAGCGATGGGTAACCGAGAGATTTATTTTTCAAAAACGATTTATATTGACCAAGCAGATTTTCGTGAAGAAGCTAACAAAAAATATAAACGTTTAGTCACCGGTAAAGCCGTTCGTTTAAGAAATGCTTATGTTATTACTTGTGATGAAGTGATTAAAGATGAGCAAGGTAATATTGTTGAGTTACTTTGTACTTATGATGAAAATACTTTAGGTAAAAATCCTGAAGGTTATAAACCTAAAGGTGTTATTCATTGGGTTTCAGCTAGCGAATCAAAACCAGCGACCATTCGTTTATATGATCGTTTATTTAATGTTGAAAATCCTGCTGCAGAAGAGGATTTTTTATCAGTATTAAATCCTAACTCGTTAGAAGTTTTAACAGAAGCAAGAGTTGAAATGAGTTTGGCCAAAGCAGAACCCGAAGCCATTTTTCAATTTGAACGCGAAGGTTACTTTTGTGCTGATCGTTATGAGCATAGTACTGATAATCTAGTGTTTAATCGGACGGTAACTTTAAGAGATAGCTGGGCTAAAATTGAAGCGAAAACAAATAATTAATTAAAGATGAACTAAATGGCAAATCAAATGACTCATGAAAAACAACAAGCGATAGAAGCTGCAACCTTTAGGCGACTACTTAAACATCTAGACGACAACAAAGATGTACAAAATATTGATCTCATGATCCTTGCAGATTTTTGTCGTAACTGTTTGGCTAAATGGTATTCTGCCGCTGCTGAAGATCAAGAAGAAAATATTGATTACGAAGCCGCTAGAGAAATTATTTATGGCATGCCTTACTCTGAATGGAAAGAAAAGTATCAGGCTAAAGC
>CAYPMT010000135.1:0-5832 GCA_964411875.1 uncultured Kangiellaceae bacterium | reverse complement strand
AAATGACTCAGTCAATAAGTGCATAGCGCCAGCGTCAAAAGCGTTTTGCCTTCTTTTTTCGCTTTGGGAAAAAGAAGGTCGCAGACATAGCAAAGCGCTGCGAAACAAAAAAGCTAAATAGCCCTAACCGGGTTAGCAATTAAATGACGCATGGCTTCAACTAATGATTTCTTTCTTAATAAAAAATCTCAGCGTGAGCCAGTTAATTGACGCCATAAAAAACAAGCGCGAACTGCTGCAAGTAAAATAGCTCTGACGTAAATTTTGATGATCTGCTTTTTTTAAAAGCCGCTCAAGAAAACAATGTTGGCTTCTCAATGTCAGTGAACTATCAAAAAACTCATCTAAACTGTCGAGCTTGAATTTAAATTAATAGACTTAGTCTTTATCTATCTTCTTACTTTTATTGAGTAGCCATCATTTTGTTAACGCTTGTTCTATAAAGTTATTAATTTCAGCAGCAGGTATCGTAAAACTGTTAGTGCGGCTGTACCGGGCAATATTGATCCCCATAAAGTTTCCATCGGTATCAAATAAAGGTCCGCCACATTCAGTTGGCTTTAAATTGGCAGCGTGTACAAAAACTTTATCGAAGCCTTCTCTTACTTTACTTTTGCCATGCAAAAGGCTGTCTGCAATATGCCCGCCGTCGCCGTCATCATCACGCGTACCAAGAGTGACATTGATTGAGAATTTTTCTTTATTACGTGTTCCAGCCACAGTAACTTTATCTCCAGGTAGATATTTTTGTAACTCTTCAATCAGCTCCTGAGCAGAGCTAACTTTAGCATCATTAATTGATAATATAATATCTTCAGCTTTTAGATTAAACTGACTTGCAGGACCACCTCTAGGTACACTTTCTAAAATAACGTGATTATCACTATCCCTAGGAATTACGCCTAAATAACCCACTGAAAACAGTCTATTTGGTTTAAATACCAACGAACCAGATATACTGAATTCACCTTCATCAACAGGGCTTGGCGAAATTAGAAAATTTCCTAGATGGTTAGAGTTGATTGTCTGGTTTTGATTGTCTAATTTAACACCTCCAGAGACAGATTTAATTTTTAATAAAACGAGATCATTACTTTTATCACGAGCAACGATACTGGCCAATGTTGGTTTTAGATTAGGTAAACTAACAGAAGGAAGAGAACCAATTAATGAGCTTTTAGCAACTAATAAGCTACTATTTTTAGGTGTTAATTTGTTTTTTGCTAGTAACGTAGCAAACGTTTTAGTTGATTTTCCTGATAAGCGACTAGTCACTGTTACAACATTGTCATCTAAGCGGCTTTCTATATCACTAAAATGATCGATTATATTTTCAAGGGCTTTTACTGGCAGGTTAGGAACACCTTTTGCCGGTGTTTTTTTATTTAATGCGTTAACTTTTGACACTTTAATTTTATGACTAACCGGTTTGTTGAGTTCTTCCCAGTAGTTTTTAAAACTATCAATCGGTACTTCATAGTTTTTATCTAAATCAAAATCAATTTGGCTATGAATACCAATAACTTGGCCTTCAATATCAAATAATGCACCACCTGAGTCACCAGGTTCCATCAAACAACTGGACTGAATCATGCCCTGTATTTCTAAATTAGGTTTAGGGTCAACAATACGACCAAACCGGATCACTGGACCTCGGTCTTCATTGTATTCATTAGGGTGTGAAATACTTAAACAAGGTTCATTAATCTTTAATAGTTTAGATGAGCCCATTTTGGCATAAGGCCATTTACCTTTTTCTGTTATTTTTATCATAGCCGCATCAATTGAGTTTATACGACCTAAACCTATAGCATCATAAGCCTTTCCATCAGGAAAGATAACTTCATATTTTTGATTAGGCCTTGCCGCATGTGCTGCAGTTAAAACATGACCTTCGGCACTAACCACGACACCACTAAATTCACCTGCACCACGTATGGAAACTGTTGATGGATAAGCAATATTAATCGCTTTTTTTACAGCGGTTTGAAGTTTTTCTTTATCGGTATTGAAGGGTTTACTGTAAACATTAGCTGAAAGCAGTAATATCACAATCGTTGAAAATATGGCGTATTTTTTCATATTTGTTAACCCTATTTACTTTAAATAATGTTTTTTATTCTAAAGTCTTAGCTATAGGACAACAAATTTAGTTTGTAACAAAAAGTAATCAGGCTTTTATAAATTCAAAGCTATTGATTAATCAATTAGCTTCTTACTGGATTAGCAATTAAATGACGTATGGATTCAAGTAGCTGGTTTTTTTTCAGTAAAAAATCCCAGCGAGAGCCATTCAATTGTCGCCATAAAAAGCAAGCGCGAATTGTTGCAAGTAAAATAGCCCTGACGTAAATCTGGTTATTTTCTTGTTTAAGGTATTTTGGGTCGCCTTTGACTTGAATACGCTTGGGTAGTTTAGAGAGGGTTTGTTGATAAATAGTTGAACAGGCTTCGAGTAATTTTTCAAATACTTGCTCATCATCATAATAGTTTTGTTCAGAAAAGTCTTGGCTGAGCTGTTCAATTTTAGAGGTTAATGAATTCATTAACGCTGAGTTTTTACTAATGGATTTTTGTAGCATAATCACATTAACCATTAAGTTAATAAATTCAGGACTTTTATTCGAACTATCAAATTGTTGAACTAAAAATCGTAATCCGCTATTAAGTTCAAAGGTACCATCGTAAATAGCCGCTGTTGAAGGTGAATCTAACTTTAATAAACTACCAATAATAGTTTTAAGATCGTTTTGATCCGCAAAGCCTTTCCAAGCAATTTGTTGTAGACACTTAAGTGCTTGAGCCATTGCGGCTAAGGCAATAGATTGATCAAGTATTTTAGGGTTTATACTCATTGATTATTTTCTCGATACGGCAATATTTTGTCAATAATTCCACCACCTAGGCAGTAGTCTCCATCGTAAAAAACGACTGATTGTCCGGGTGTTACAGCACGCTGTTTTTCATCAAACAGCACTTGCCAATTATTATCATCCATTCTATTAACTTTACAAGCGAAATCAGCTTGTCGATAACGACTTTTAGCCGTACAACGGATAGAATCCAAAATTTTATTGGGTTCAACCCAATCAAGTTGTGAAGCCTCTAAGCCAACACTTTGTAATTTGGGGTGATCGTGGCCTTGACCAATGATAAGAACATTGCGTTGAATATCTTTTTCGAGAACATACCAAGGTTCATCGTTACTATTAACCATTCCGCCAATACCAATGCCTTTTCTTTGCCCTAAAGTATGAAACATTAAACCAGCATGTTCACCAATCACTTCGCCTTGAACGTTTTCAATTTTGCCGGGTTGTGCAGGGATATATTGTTGCAGAAAATCTTTAAATTTTCTTTCACCAATAAAACAGATACCAGTGCTATCTTTCTTTTCTGCTGTGGTAAAACCTTGTTGTTTAGCAATAGTACGAACTTCGTGTTTTTCTAGCTCGCCAACAGGAAATAAACTTTTGATTAATTGATCTTGTTGTAGGGTATAAAGAAAATAGCTTTGATCCTTGTTATTATCACAGCCACGTAACAAGCGAGCTTGGCCTGATTGATGTTCTACTCGTACATAATGGCCTGTGGCAATATAATCGGCACCGAGTAGTTTGGCATAATCTAAAAAGGCTTTAAATTTAATTTCTTTATTGCACATAATGTCGGGGTTAGGTGTACGGCCTGAGCGATATTCTTGCAAAAAATACTCAAAGACTCTGTCCCAATACTCGGCAGAAAAATTAATGGTTTTAAAGGGAATGCCGAGTTGTTCTGCGATAGCTTTAGCATCAGCCATATCTTCGGCTGCAGCACAGTAGTCATCGGTGTCGTCTTCTTCCCAGTTTTTCATAAACACGCCAACGACATCATAGCCTTGCTGTTTGAGCAAATAAGCGGCTACTGAAGAGTCGACACCTCCGGACATACCAACGGCGACCTTGGTGTTATTAGTTGATAAAACTGTCATAGAAAATTTTAGATAAAGCTAAGATTTTAGAAATTTAAGGCAATCTTCAAATAAAGCGGTTTCGTTATTATAAAAGCTAGTTGATTCTAATGGTAGCCGAATTCCACTTAGATAATCTTTAATACACTTTAAAACAATCGCACTACGTAGCTTCTTTTTAGGTAAGGCGATAATTTCTTCTTGAGAAAACCAATGATTGTCAATAATATCAGGATCTTGAGGACTTGGCTCTTGGTCATCAGGGACACTGCCAACAAAGCAAAAGCGTAGATAGGTTTTGCCATTGTCAGAGGGGCTTAACAAATAAGTGCCAACGAGAGCTTCGGGAGAAAAGGTTAATCCGGTTTCCTCCGCTACTTCTCGAATGACTGCGTCTTCTATGGATTCTTGTAGCTCAACATGTCCGGCAGGTTGGTTATAGACAATATCGCCAGAGCTAGCATGCTCTTTTACTAACAAATATTGATTGTTTCGTCTTATAATAGCGGCAACAGTAACGTGAATGTGATCCATGAAAATAATAACCATGAGTTAAAGATATGTCCCATTTTACCCATATAAATGCCAAAGGCGAAGCCCAAATGGTTGATGTAAGTGAGAAATCATCCACAGATAGGCAAGCAATGGCATCTGCTCGAGTCGAAATGCAAGCGCAAACCTTAAAAATGATTATGAATAATGAACATAAAAAAGGTGATGTATTAGCGGTTGCGCAAATTGCAGGTATACAAGCGGCTAAAAAAACAGCTGATTTGATTCCGCTTTGTCATCCACTGATGTTAACCTCTATTGATGTTTCACTGGAGCCTGACGTTGAGAGTGATTGTGTATTGATTAACGCAAGTTGCAAACTTAATGCTAAAACAGGGGTTGAGATGGAAGCATTAACTGCTGTGTCAGTGGCAGCCCTAACGCTTTATGATATGTGTAAAGCAGTTGATAAAACGATGGTTATTGGCGATATTCAGCTTAATCATAAATCTGGTGGTAAGTCTGACTGGTCAAGGTAATTCTTTAAGATAAGCGTTAATAAGAGAACGAGCAATGAAAGTTAAGGTGTTATTTTTTGCACAATTTAGAGAGCAGCTCGGTTGTTCGGAGCTAGCCGTTGAACTACCTCAATCTGCTTGCGTAGCGGACTTATGTGGTTTGCTTGCTGATAAGGGTGAAAATTGGCATCGACTTTTTTCTCAACCGGATTTATCTCTTCAAGTTGCTATCAATCAAACGATGGGTGCATTTAGCAGTCAATTGAATGATGGAGCTGAAGTGGCCTTTTTTCCGCCAGTAACGGGTGGTTAGTTTGGCTGAACTTTCATCTGATCAAAAATCACAAGTTGTTATTGCCAAAGAACCGTTAGATTTAGCTTATTGGACAACTCAAGCACATCATAACCAAGGTGAAAGTGGGGCGACTGTTACCTTTACAGGAGCTGTGAGAAATTCTGATGGTGAACAAGGGTTAGCGGGTATGACACTTGAACATTACCCTGGCATGACTGAGTCACAACTGGAAAAAATTTTAACCCAAGCGAATCAACATTGGCTTCTCAATAAAAGTATTCTTGTGCATCGAGTGGGTTATTTAACACCAGGTGAACCTATTGTTTTCGTAGCAACTTGCAGTCAACATAGAAAAGCGGCTTTTGAAGCGGGACAATTTATTATGGACTATCTTAAAAAAGACGCAACTTTTTGGAAGAAGGAGCATTACCCAGATAAAACTACTTGGGTTGAAGCCAAGCAAAGCGACCACGAAGCTGCTGATACTTGGAATGTTGATTTTAGCAATGAATAATCATTTCACATTAAAAGTCTATGCGTTTAGATAAATGGGTTTCTCAATCACTTGGTGTCAC
>CAYPMT010000134.1:0-6021 GCA_964411875.1 uncultured Kangiellaceae bacterium | reverse complement strand
CCAACTTGAGGTACCTGTATTTTTTCTTGGTAGTCTATTTTTCGGGTTAGCCAAAGCATCATCAATGGGATGAATAGAATAATTAAAGGTAACGACCATTTCATCCAACTTAAAAAGCCAATAGAATTTCCTGTTGTTTGTTCATAGGTTGATAAAAAGAGCGCATTAGGTGGTGTGCCAATAGGCGTGCCTATACCACCAACACTTGCAGCATAGGCAACGCCCATCAACAAGACTGCTGTAAGCTTTTTATCTTTAATGCTTTCAGTGGTTGCTAAAGCAACCGGTAACAACATGAGTACAGTAGCGGTATTGGATATCCACATACTGAGTAGAGCCGAAGCAGCCATAAAGCCCATTACTAAACGTTTGGCTGAATGGCCACCAAATAAATTGACCATGATTAACGCAATGCGTTTATGGGCACCTGAATGTGACATGGACTGAGATAAAATAAAGCCTCCAAGCAATAACAAGATCAAATGATGGCCATAAGATTCAGCAACCTGACTGGGTGTTAATAGTCCAGTTATAGGGAAAATGGTTAGAGGAATGAGTGACGTCACTGGAATAGGGATGGGTTCAAAAATCCACCAGAGGGCGCATAATAAGGTAACCCCAGCAACAAGGCTTATTGATTGATTAATGCCGGCTTGATAGAGACTAACACTGAAAATAATCGCTAAAAGAGGTGCTAACCATAATAGCGTTGACTTAAAATTTTTCATCAATCAAATAAAGTACAAATTAGCTGTTTTGGGGAAAACCAGTCTACACTTAAATGGAGAGATTTTAAAATAGGATTGTTGGTTGTATAACAATGCGAATTGAACAATTAGGCTTAACCATTGGTGATGCACTACAAATACAAATAGGTGACAATGCTGAGCAGCGTTACCCTGTTAGATTTTATGGATTTAATCCACAGTCAAGTGTAATAGTATCCGCACCGAGCACAGGTAAAGATAAAATGATGTTTTTACGGGAAGGAACAAAAGTTACCTTACGTTTTGTTGCTAATAATGTGGCTTCTGGTTTTACCACAAGGGTGCTTTTAACTCGAGGTCAGCCTTACCCTTACCTGCATTTGAAAGTGCCTAAAGATATAGAAACTGTTGAAGTTCGTAAGGAAGCAAGAGTTTCAACGGACTTACCGGTTACGGCGATTAATAAAACACTCAGTTCGCCAGCTTTCCCTTGCAGAATTCTTAACATGAGTTGTTCAGGTTGTTTAATTGAGTCGACAACAAAGTTGGCTCGTAAAGGCGAGATAGTTAATTTAACAATGAAGCTGAGGGTTGCGGATATTGAGCCACTGATTACCGCTGATGCTGAGATTACTTATACCAAAGATGAGGCATCAGATAAATTTCTTTATGGTTTAAATATTCAATCGATTGATGATGAAGATATTGTTACGCTAAGAGCATATATCTATCAAGAAATATTAAAAAATATGCATATGTTATAAAAAAATCACTCTAGCTAATATTAACCCGAGTGATTTTTTTGAAGCCGATGAAAAGACGAGTTGCTTTATTGTTTAACCGGCTTTCGAAATTTTAATGTCATACGAGACGACTCACCGATAGCAAGGTTTTTTTGTTTAAGGGCTTCATCATCTTTACTCCCTTTAAGTGTTGGTGGTAAGCGCCATACAATGTCTTGTTCTGTTGGTTGATCTTTTAGATTAATATTAATGTCGCTTGAGTCAATATATTCAAACCCTGCTTGTTCTAAGCGAGCAATAACAAAAGATTTTTTTAAATAACCATTTTTACCATTGGCCCATTCATCAGAAGCTTCTTCTGGAGCCATATGTTGGACAATACCAAGAATACCGCCGGGCTTTAATGATCGATAAGACTCCTCTAATGCAACACTCAAATAATTACCATCACTTTCAAAGCGAGCTAAGTTATGTAAGCTACGGATGAATAATAAGACATCAGCCGTTTCATTGATTGATTCAGGCATAGAGCCGAATTGAAAAGCTTTAATACTGGCACTACCTTTAATCCCTAATTCTTTTATTCTTGGAGGCCATTTTTCTACCCAAACCTTTTTATATTCGATGAAGCCATCATCAAAAATACCAAATTTTGGAAACATATCCGCGGCGTAATCAGCACCAATCAATAATCCATCACTGCCTAGATAAGGTAATAATATTTGGGTGTACCATCCTTTCCAGCCTGGGTAAACTTCGACAACTGTCATACCCGGCTTTACACCAAAAAACTCAATGGTTTCTTTGGGGTTTCTAGCGTTATAGCGTAGCTTGTTTTTGCCTGGCTGAGTATCGAGAACATAGTCTAGCTTGTCACCTGGACTAGCTATTTTTTGTAAGGTTTCAGTGTTAGCTTTTGGTTGTTTGGTTGTTGATTCAGAATTGTTACAAGCAAAAGTCACTAAGGTTAAGCTAACGAGTGTTGCTATTTGAAAATTTTTTTTCATTACAGTCCTCCTTTTGAGTTATCGGTTACGATTAGTTAATAAAATGATTCATAAGAAAAAAGCTACAAAGTAGCTTCTGTTTCTATAATTAAGCCTTGTTCAGAAACGCCAATGGAAGTATTTAGGTAAAGTCTTTTTTGGTTAAGTTGGGCAGTTTCATCTGTTAATGTTGTTTCAACACTATCAGTATTTTGATTATTAACCGAGTCATTATTAATGGCAACTGGGTTATTAGAAGAACCATTAGGATTTATTTTTTTTGTTTTATCGGACAGTTGATTTAAAAGCGTATAATCGACACCAATTTGGATGAAGTTTTGAGTTTGTTGTTGTTCTGAAGCATTGATAAAACCGTAGTCGCTTTGTCCTGTAAAAAGGGTGACTTGCTGTTCTTTGATGGCAACTTTTAGTGGTGCAGGAATTAGAGGTAATTTTAAATTTTGAGTTGTCCCGTCAAGGTTTGTTAAATCCAGGTTGCTTAGTGGAGGATAAAAGTTGCCAGCTATAGTTACCAAATTACTTGAGTTGTCAGAGGTAATAGTTGCTATCATCGGTAAATTAGCTAAGTTTGGATTAGTCGTATTTAGATCGGTCAAGTCATTAATTTGGGTGAGGGCTAAGCCAACGCCCTGTAAACCTTGTGCCATACCAACCATCGCTAGTCCCATTGCATCGATATTTTTGATTGAGCTTTGTATTTCTAGTAAAGCCCCACATTGAAGTTCTTTTGAAGCCCATTTACTTTGAAAACTGCCAAAAAAGCTAGCGATATAACTGCTATTAATCCCAATGCTTAAATAAAGAGGAAGAGACTGCTTGGTATAGTTTTGAGGGATTAAGCCAGCTAATTTTTTGAGAGACTCAATAAACGCAGGGTCATTGATTTTAGCTGTAAGCTTCATTGTCATATTCATATCTGACAATTGAGTATAGCCGGCAACTAAATAGGGCCAACTCGAAATAGTTTCAACAATTTCTTTATGACAAGCCGGTGATTGAATAGATGTAAGGTGGTGAGCTGACTCTGGGTTAGTTAATTGGATAAGGTCTTTAGCCATTTGGCCAAAGCTATTACTTGTTGGGTTAGTTAAACCTTTTACCAAATTAAGTGTATCTATAAAGCTAATGCTGTCCGGTTGTATGCCGTGTTCTTGAATTAATTGAGTTAATCGAGGGCTATTAGCCAAAGATGTATCAGGTAAGGAAAGCCCAAGCGCTGGATATAAATCTTGCGTGTTATCTAATTGAGAGTCTAATGTGAAAACGGCGTAATCATCTTGTTGAGCGACAATAAGATGAAGGTTGGTTTTTGTAGCTTCAGCTGTTTGATGAAAAGGGTAAGAGCGATAACTGACGCCTTCGACTTCTTTTAGTGAAGATTGATGTTGAATTTTATCTTCAATACGATTAACTAACTGAATAAAAGTGTCTTGTTCTTTGAGCTTATAACGAATGACAGGCATAGCATTGACGTTATAAAAAGCGATATCCCATTGCTCTCCCATACCAAAGGTTTGATTGAGCATGTTGACATCAGTCATATTCAGCAAATATAAGCGATACATTTCTATTAAAAATTGGGAAGCGGGAGCTGCTGCTTGGTTTGTTTCGATATCATCGAGTAACTGGCTATAATCATTGTTGAGTTGCACTGATGTCCATTGAGCAATGTGCTTTAAATCAAGTGGTTTAAGACCGCCAGAAAAGATTAAAGTGTCTTCTGGAACATATCGTAAGATGCTTGAACTAGCCTTATCATTAGTATTAGACAGAGGCGAGATATTCGTTAAGTCATCATGAATTGTTGATTTATGTCCAAGATAAAAATATCCACCAGCTAATAGGCTGATAGCGGCTAAAGCTACGATTAATTTATTCATTGGTAAACCAAGAGTATAAGTTGATTGTGTGGAGTCTAACTTAAATGAGTAGGTCGCGCAAAGCTGTGTTAAAAAGATATAATTTGAGTTAAATAAAGTCTAAATTTTGATTCTTAATAGTTAATAGAGAACACTCTTCTTAGAGCAGAGCTTTAGTACAAAAATAGAGCTTTAGTACAAAAAATCATAAGAATGGACTAGAAAGTCACTTAGAAATTAGCGATCATAGCGACTTGAAACAATCTTTAATTGTGTTGTTGGCAATTATTTAAGCAAAAGGTAGGAAATAAATATGTCAGACGTGTCACGTGAGACTTTTGATCAGGTCATGGTACCTAATTATTCACCACTTAATATGGTGCCTGTTAAAGGCCAGGGCGTTAGGTTATGGGATGATAAAGGTAATGAGTACCTCGATTTTACTGGAGGAATAGCTGTTAACGCTTTAGGGCACAGTAATCCTGATTTAATCGAAGCACTTAAAACTCAAGCTGATAAGCTTTGGCATCTTAGTAATGTTTATACTAATCAGCCAGCCTTAGAATTAGCGCAAAAACTTGTTAATGGTACCTTTGCCGATAGGGTTTTCTTTTGTAATTCAGGTGGTGAGGCTAACGAAGCAGCTTTTAAGTTGGCTCGAAAATATGCTTCGGATAATTTTTCTTCGGATAAGAATGAAATTATTTCTTTTACTCAGTCTTTTCACGGGCGTACGCTTTTTACCGTTAGTGTTGGTGGCCAGCCTAAATATACCAAGGGCTTTGAGCCACTGCCTCAAGGTATCACTCATTTGACCTATAATGATGTGGCTATGCTTGAAAACGCTGTTTCCGATAAAACTTGTGCCGTTGTGTTAGAGCCTATGCAAGGTGAAGGTGGAATTATTCCAGCAACTGATGAGTTTATTCAAAAAGTTCGCGAGCTTTGTGATAAGCATAATGCTTTGATGATTCTTGATGAAATTCAAACAGGTATGGGAAGAACCGGTAAGCTTTATGATTATATGAATTACGATGTAAAACCAGATATTTTAACCAGCGCTAAAGCTTTGGGTGGTGGCTTCCCTATAGGTGCTATGTTAACAACCGATAAAGTGGCGGGCTCTTTTAATGTCGGTACTCATGGTACAACTTATGGTGGTAATCCATTAGCTTGTGCTGTTGCAAGCAGGGCATTTGACTTAATTAGCGACTCAGCTTTGCTTGCTTCAATTAGTCAAAAATTTGAGCTTTTTAAAGAAAAACTAACTCAACTCAATGAAAAACACGCCGTATTTAGCGAGATTCGAGGCAAAGGCTTGCTAATTGGTTGCCAATTAGATGAAAAGTTTGCTGGTCGTGCACGTGACTTTATGATTGCTGCATTAGATGAGAGTTTAATGATTTTAATGGCAGGCCCCAATGTGATTCGACTTGCTCCTTCTCTATTGGTATCCGAGCCAGAAATAGAAAAGGGTATGCAGATTTTTGAGAAGGCTATTGCTAAAGTCATTAATGGCTAGTTATTAAGCCGTATCAATATATGTTTAGTTGCGGATTTTTTCTGTTCTGTTAACATTACGCGCCCTGTTTAGCCAGCAATTGGTAAAACAGGGCTTATTATATTAAGTTAAGCAAATACTTCTTTAGTCGCGTAGCTCAGTTGGTTAGAGCACCACCTTGACATGGTGGGGGTCGGTGGTTCG
>CAYPMT010000133.1:0-6051 GCA_964411875.1 uncultured Kangiellaceae bacterium | reverse complement strand
TCTGTGCAAATATGCACAATAGTTTCCCATTTTTTGCTATTTTTTAATAGGGGTAACCAGGATAAAGTTAGACTATTGATTTTTTAAGGAAGCCTATGGTGCTAAAAAATACTGAAACAGGTTATGGTCTAGTTGCCATTGCTATTCACTGGTTAATGGCTATTGCGATATTTTTCTTATTCGGTTTAGGCCTTTATATGGTTGAACTGACTTATTATGATAGCTGGTATAAAGGCAGTTTAGATTTACATAAGTCCTTAGGATTGACGGTATTTTTTGTTTATCTTATTCGCATTGTTTGGAAATTGATTAATACCACACCAAACCCGCCAGAAGGTGCTGTTTGGGAAAAACGTATCGCCCATCTCATGCATATTGGTCTTTATATTGTCATGATATGTTTGTTTATGACAGGTTATCTTATCTCAACAGCTGATGGACGTGGAATTGCGGTTTTTGACTTTTTTGAGGTCCCTAGCTTGGGTGCATTTGTTGAAAATCAAGAAGATATTGCTGGCGAAGTTCATGAGATTTTAGCTTTTACATTAATTGCTATGGTAGTACTACATGCATTGGCAGCATTAAAACATCAGTTTATTAATAAAAATGGGATATTAATGCGAATGATTAAACCACAAGGACGATGATTGATATAAGTTTATTGGATATAATCAGATTTACTTTTATAGAAACACGTTTATGTAATTATTTTTTTGACTAAAACTTAGAGGAAAAAAATCATGAAAAAACCATTATCACTACTAGCTTTTATATTAGCGACGGGTTTAGCACTACAAACTAAAGCAGCAGAATATAAAATTGATGTAGATGGCGCACACGCTTTTATACAATTCAAAATTAAACATTTAGGTTATAGTTGGTTACTAGGTCGTTTTAATACTTTTGATGGTTCATTTAATTATGATGCAAAAGCGCCGGAGAAATCGTCAATTAATGTTGTTATTCAAACAGCAAGTATCGATTCAAACCATGCTGAGCGTGATAAGCATTTAAGAAGCGATGATTTTCTTGAAATAAAAAAATATCCTAAAGCAATATTCAAAAGTACTAAATATGAAGTAAAGGATTCTAACAATGGTGTTATCCATGGAGACTTTACTTTTCACGGTGTGACTAAGTCGATTAGCTTTCCAGTGAAAAAAATTGGTGAAGGTGCTGATCCATGGGGAGGTTATCGGGTTGGCTTTGAAGGTAATACCAGTTTAGCTTTGGAAGACTATGGTATTAAAAATATTCTTGGGCCTGCATCAGCTAATGTTCTAATTGAATTGTATATTGAGGGCATTAGAAAATAGGGCTAAATTTTTTAGTCGATAAAAATTTAGGAATTAAAAATAAGGATAAGTCTTTCTAGTCATCCCGTGGCTTGACCACGGGATCCAGTAACACCCAAAAATTATCCTAATTTTTTAAAAGCTAAATTATGTTTAAATAAAACTTAATCTTCTGCTAAAGAAAGTTTTATCTGATCTAAAATACTATCAACACTAATTTGACGCAAACAATTCAAGTGTTTAAGCGGGCATTCACGTTTAAAACAAGGACTGCATTCTAAGCGCAAATATTGAATGTGGGCATTATCAGTAAGTGGTGGTGTAAAGTCAGGTGTAGTTGAACCATAAATCCCAATTAATGGTGTATTGACTGCTGCGGCAACATGCATTAGTCCTGAGTCATTCGTGATCATAATGTTAACTTTTGCAATTAAGTCGATGACATCTTCGAGTTTTGTTTTGCCACATAAATTAAAGCCTTGGTTGCCCGCTTGTTGAATAATTGATTCAGCAGCTATTGAGTCTTTTTCAGAACCGAAAATCCAAACGTTAATATTAATTTCAGCAAGACGCTTCGTTAATTCTGAAAAATATTCCAGTGGCCATTGTTTAGAAGGTCCATATTCTGCTCCCGGTGCTATGCCGACTATTTTTCTTTGAGTATTTAAACCAAGTTGTTGAATAAGTTTTTCGATATTATCTTTTTTTACATCAAGTTTTGGATAAGGGCAGGTTAAATTTGACTGGCTTTGTTCTTTGTCCAGACCTAAAGCAACAAACCGTTTTACGGTTTGATTGAGAATTGACTTGTCAAAAGGACGCATGTCATTGATCAGACCGTAACGCATTTCACCACGATAACCTGTTCGCTGAGGAATATCAGCCCAGAATGGTATTAATGCAGCTTTTAACGAACGAGTTAAAACAATGGCTTGAGTGTAGCTAGTTTTTTTTAATTCTTTGGCTAGTTGGTAACGCTTAGTTAGATTTAGCTCGCCATGTCCAGCCGGTAATATAATACCCTGATTAACTTCAGGCATACGTTGTAAAATAGGTAAAGACCAGGCTGGAGCTAAAACATCAATGGTTGCATTGGAATACTTTTTACCTAAACTAATGAATAAACTTTGCGCCATGACCATATCGCCAACCCAAGAAGGACCAACAACTAGAAGTTTAGTTTTTTTAGTATTAGTAGTCGCGCTTGACATGAGTAAGTGTTATTTAATTATTTTGATTATTTAGTTTTTTAAGGTAATCGGTAACGCCCTGTTCAACCGTTTTAAATGCTTTGTTATAGCCTGTTTTTCTTAAAGCAGAAATATTTGCTTCGGTAAAGCTCTGATAACTTCCTTTTAAATGTTCAGGGAAAGCAATATATTCAACTTCTCCTTTTTGGTGAAAGGCTTTTACAGCATTAGCAACATCATTAAAGGTTTGGCTTTTCCCTGTACCAACATTGTATATGCCGGATACTTGCGGATTTTTCCATAGCCAAATATTAACATCAACAACATCTTCAACATAAACAAAATCACGCTGTTGCTCTCCATCGGCATAACCATCTGAGCCAGCAAATAAACGCATTTTTCCAGTTTGTTTTAATTGTTGATCAAAATGATAGGCAACGCTTGCCATTTTGTCTTTATGTTGTTCGCGTGGACCATAAACATTAAAGTAACGTAGTCCGACAACGGGTGACTCAAGTTGAAATTGATGTCTGCGGACATATTGATCAAACAGAAATTTTGAATAACCATAAACATTCAGTGGTTTTTCATATTGTCGTTCTTCTTTAAATGTAGAGCTACCGCCATAAATAGCTGCTGACGAAGCATAGATATAAGGAATTTTGTGTTCTTGGCAATAATGCAGTAAGTGTTTAGAGTATTCATAGTTATTTTCCATCATATAACGGCCATCCCATTCTGTGGTATCTGAACAAGCGCCTTGATGAAAAATTACATCAGCTTTTTCTGTGAATGTTCTATTTTCTTTAATTTGTTGAATAAAGTCATCTTGATCTAAATAGTCGGCGATCTCGCAATCATCAAGATTATAAAATTTACTGCCATCTTTTAAGTTGTCGACCACAATAATATTTTCATGGCCAAGTTGATTTAGCTGTTTAACAAGATTACTGCCAATAAATCCTGCACCGCCGGTTACTATAATCATAATAGGATAAATAACCTCTAGATTTTTTTACGAATTAATTCAATCATACTCGTGGTTGAGCAGTTATCAACAAAATTTAAAACGACTACTTCACCGCCGGCTTTTCGAACAGCATCACCACCGACAATTTCTTCAGGCTTGTAATCACCACCTTTCACGAGAAGGTCTGGTGTTATTAAATTAATTAATCGTTCAGGCGTATCTTCACTAAAAGAAACAACCCAATCAACACTTTCTAGGCCAGATAAAACAGCCATGCGCTGCATTAGGCTATTGATAGGCCTTTCTTCGCCTTTTAAACGTTTGACCGAAGCGTCATCATTAACAGCAACAATTAAACGGTCACCGAGTTCTCTTGCTTGTGATAAATAAGTGACATGGCCTGCATGTAGAATATCAAAACAGCCATTAGTCATAACAATTCTTTCGCCGCTTGCACGTGATTTTTCAATGAGTGTGATGAGTTCATTTTCATCAGTCATACCACGTTTCAAGGGTTCATGCTCTAACATGGCTAGTTGCAGCTCTTTAGTTGACGCCGTTGCTGTGCCTAATTTACCAACCACAACACCAGCCGCCAAGTTGGCAAGTTGCATGGCGTCGGCATAAGAGGCTTTTGCTGCGATGGCTGTCGCCATAGTGCCGATGACTGTGTCGCCAGCACCAGTGACATCAAAGACTTCTTTGGCTCGAGTCGGCAAAACTATAGGGGGTTGCTGTTCGCTAAATAAAACCATACCTTTTTCGCTACGGGTGACCAGAAGTGCATCAAGCTGTAACTCTTTTCTTAGTAGTTCACCTTTTTGAAATAAAACCTCATCGTTTTCACAGTGACCGACGACCGCCTCAAACTCACCTTGATTAGGCGTCATCAGTGTCGCTTGTTTGTATTTTGCAAAATCTGAGCCTTTGGGATCAACGAGAACTGGTATAGCCATTTCGTTTGCTACTGCGATTAAAGTTTCTACCGATTGTAAAGTTCCTTTGCCATAATCCGATAACACGACCACATTAACTTTTTCTAGTTGTTGACGATATTGTTCAATTAAGGCATCAGAATCAATATGATGAAAACCTGCTTCAAAGTCCAAGCGCATGAGTTGTTGGTTACGACTCATTATTCTGAGCTTGGTCACTGTTGGTATATTTTCAATAGTTTTAAAGTGACATTGGATGGCTGACTCCTCAAGTGACTGCTGGAGTAAGCGGGCGGGCTCATCATTGCCCACATAACCTAATAATTCAACTTGACCACCTAAAGCAGCAATGTTCAGTGCAACATTACCAGCACCACCAGCTCGATGGTAATTTGATTCGACTTTCGTCACTGGAACAGGTGCTTCGGGAGAAATACGACTAGTTGGGCCAGACCAATAGCGATCGAGCATTAAATCACCGGCGACTAATACCCGGCCTTGCGAGAAATTTGGAATTGTAAGTTTCATAATATTGCTAACAATGTTTTACTTTGATTTATTTTTATCAGATAAAAGCTCACAATAAAGGTGATAGTTTTTTTCTATCGTCTTTTTAACATGAAAGTGTTCACTGATTCGTTGTTTTACTGCTTTACCCATTAACTGTCTTTTTTCTGGATTATCATATAACGTTTTAAACGCATCAGTCATTACTTGAGAATTTTTAGGTGGTATAACAATACCACTAATATTTTGTTCTATAAGCTCAGGGCTACCACCAATATCAGTAACGACAGCTGGTACACCTTGAGCCATTGCTTCAATTAATGAACGCGGCAAACCTTCTCGTTTAATTGACGGCATAACAATAACATCGAGCGAGCCGCTAATTGAAATTGCTTTTTGTTGTGAAACATTACCTAATAATATAACTCTTTCAGGATGAGGACAAAGCTTTATTGCTTGATTTATTTTTTTATCCCTAATACTACCTACAAGCAACAAATAGCAGTTCTTTCTTTCTCTAAGTAATTGATTAAATGCTTTTACAAGAAAATCAACACCTTTTCTCGGGCGCATAGAGGCGACACATCCAACAATAAAACTATCTTTGGCAATCTTATATTCACTTAAGTCATATTTTTTAACATCGTCATATTTTTCAATTAAATGGCCTTTGTGTATGGTAACAAATTTATTTTTATCTAGTTTATAAAAACCTAATCTCATATTAACAAAGTGGCGTCTAATTGCATCAGCAACACAAATTATTTTATCAACTCTTGGATTAAGAAATGTCATCCATGAGCCAGGATCAAAAAAGCTGAGATTACCTACAATGCCTCGATAAGCAATTAGTTTAGCCTGAGATCCTTTCATTGCCGGTATTACATTGGATAATGCTTTTTTACGTAATACATGCACAATATCGGGTTTAAAAGACAGTATTTTATTTTTTATAAAATGGATATCTGATGATGAGCGTCTTTTTTTGAATTCTAAAAAATCAACTGGAATGTTGTTCTCTGTGAGTAGCTGAGTGTTATGAGCATTAGTTATACAGATAGCATGTATCATGCATCCCTTTTGGGATAACCCAATATATTGATAGGGCTCTATATGATCAATATCTGTTGTAACGAGTAGTATTTTCATAAAAA
>CAYPMT010000132.1:0-6115 GCA_964411875.1 uncultured Kangiellaceae bacterium | reverse complement strand
TGGTAGCGGGGGCCGGATTTGAACCAACGACCTTCGGGTTATGAGCCCGACGAGCTACCAGACTGCTCCACCCCGCACCTAAGAATAATTCTAAGGCTGAAACCCAGAATTAAGGAGGCAAGGATTCTATAGTAAGCCCAGCAGAATAACAAGCTGAATATGACGTTTTAGTTAAAATTCATCAATTAGTAGGGGGTTGATGCAAATGGATATCCCGCTGAGGAAAAGGAATTTGAATACCCTGTTGATTAAATCGATTATAAACTGCTTCATTTAAAATATCGCTCACTTTACCTCTAAGTACAGGCTCAGCGACCCAACACAATAACTCAAAATCTAACGATGAATCACCAAAATTTCTAAAGCGAACTCTAGCCTCTGGAGTTTTCTCTACATCTACCACTTCATTTGCTGCTTCAAGTAAAACTTTACGAACTTGAGATAAATCACTGCCGTAAGCAACTCCAACTTTAATAGCAATACGGTATTTACTACATGGTCCAGCGGTTTCATTGATAATTTTAGTATTTCCCATAATCGCATTAGGAATATTAATTTCTACATCTGCACGCGTTAGTATTCGAGTACTACGAATGCCAATATGAGTGACCACACCTCTTTCACCACTATCTAATACAATAAAGTCTCCAATTTTATAAGGCGCATCAGCTAAAATAAAAACCCCTGCAAATAAATTGGCTAAGGTATCTTTAGCAGCAAAGCTTAAGGCTAAACCTAAAATACCTGCAGACGCTATCCAAGCAGAGACATTGATATCCCAAGCAACCAAAATAAAATAAATACCTAACCCATAAAAAATAATAACGGCTAAATTTTGGAATAAAGGCAGAGTATGTTTTTGTACAACTTTTAGTTTATTTTGATCATCACTTAAATAACCCAAAGCAAAACGAGAAAAATTTACAATTGCACTTAACCACACAAAAATAGCGATAGTAACTAAAATTGAATTTAAGATATCAAGTGCTTGATGGTTGGCTTTTGCTTCTTCGCTAACCAAAAGACCAGATTTAACCGCAGCGAGATAAACACCAATCAGCAGAATAGAAACGCCAACCGGATGTTTGAGTGCTTTAAATAGATGATCATCAAAAGTATTTTTAGTTCGGCTTGCTCCATGCTTATGCAGTCGTTCAATAATAAACTGAACCATCTTTGAAACAATAACGGCTAATAAAAAAATTAGAGCTGCTTGAATCAGATTATTATCTGAAATTAATGGTAAATATTTTTGTATTAATTCTTCAAGCCACTGCATAACTAGGTTCTATTAAATTTTCACTCTGTAAAAAACTAATTTAAGTTAAATGCCGCTAAACAATATTGATAAATGCTGTCCGGCATTAAACCAAAAATAATCAGTAAAAGACAATTAAAACTAATAGCAACTTTAAGCGAACGGCTTTGTGTGGTTACTGGGCTTTCACTCGACTCCACAAAAAACATTTCCTTAACAACTTTTAAATAATAAAACAAACCAACCACGGAAAAGGCAATCGCAACAATCGCTTCAATAACATAGCCATTAAGAATTAAATGACGAAAAATTTCTAATTTTGGCCAAAAGCCAATAAAGGGAGGAATACCTGCCATAGAAACCATAACAATAGTAAATATTAATGCATACCAAGGGTGGTAACGACCAAGCCCTTTTAAATGAGTAATCTCCTGATAATCTTTTTTATCCGATGACATAAAAATTACAATACCAAAACCTGCCAACGTCATAATTGAATAAACAATAATGTAATACATGGCCGCGGCATAACTAGCATCTGTTGCTGGGACAATCCCTAATAAAAAATAACCAATATGTGCAATAGCTGAGTAAGCTAACAAGCGTTTTAAATTGGTTTGTGCAACCGCAATTAAATTACCAAAGGCGACAGAAAGTAATGCCAGTATTAAAATCATACCGGTCCAATCAGCATGTAATTGTGCAAAAGAATCAACCAATAAACGAATCAGCAAACCAAATACTGCAACTTTAGGTACGCTGGCAATATAAGCTGTGACCGAGTTTGGTGAACCATGATAAATATCAGGCAACCACATATGAAAAGGTACTGCACCCAACTTAAATGCCAAACCAATAACAATAAAAACCAAACCAAATTGACTAATCAAACCGACCGAATGATCAACATAATAATCAGCAACTTCTGAAATAATAATTGTGCCTGTGGTTCCATAAACTAATGAAACACCATAGAGTAAAAAGCCCGAGGCTAGACCACCCATTACAAAATATTTAACCGCTGCTTCTGAAGCCAGTTTTGAGTCACGCTGCAAAGCAACCAATGCATAAAGCGAAAGTGATAATAGCTCTAAACCCAAATAAGCCGTTAGAAAACTATTCGCTGAAACCATGATTGACATACCTAAAATGGAAAACAATGTCAGTAAATAGTATTCACCTCGCATCATACTTCGATGCTTGATATAAGTTCTTGCGTACAACAAAGCAATTGAGCTACCAATATAAATGGCTAGTTTTAAAATGACGGCCAAGGGGTCATTAACCCAATGTCCATTAAAGCTAATTTGTTTAACAATATCTAACTGATTAACACCAATAATAAATAAAACAAACAAAGTGAGTTGAGACAAAAGAAAAGTTACTTTTCGTTCTTTATCTCGCAAGAAAAGATCAATAATCATAACCAAACAGGTCATAACCAATAAAACTATTTCTGACTTAATTGTAATGAAATTCATTGATTCATTCATTAGGAACACAGCCCCTCAGGTGATAACTTTGAAATCAAGTGGCACTTGATTAACTGCTCGACGCTTGGCTGCATAATATCAAGTAAAGGTGCAGGATAAAAACCAAAAAATAGAACCATAAATGCAAGAATTAAAAACACAATCGTCTCTCGATTGACAATATCTTGTAACCCTGCAACTTGATCATTAGCAATATCGCCAAAGATAACTCGCTTATACATCCAAAGTGTATAGGCCGCTGCAAAAATCAAAGTTAAGCCAGACACAGCAGCAATCCAGAAATTAACTTGCAAGCTAGCAATGATCACGAAAAACTCGCCAACAAACCCAGATGTCCCAGGTAAACCAGCATTAGCCATAGCAAACAACATAAAGAAAGTTGCAAAACGCGGCATAGTATTAACAACGCCACCATAGTCATTAATTTCTCGACTATGCATACGCTCATATAACACACCAATACAAAGGAATAATGCACCAGAAATAAATCCATGGGAAATCATTTGCATCATAGCGCCTTGAATACTCATAATAGCTGCATCAATTTTTTGATTAGCAACTAGTGCGAAACTAATAAATAAACCTAAGGTTACAAAACCCATGTGAGCAATAGATGAATAAGCTATAAGCTTTTTCATATCTTTCTGAGCCAGCGCAACCATACCAATATAGCCAATCGCAATCAAAGACAAAACAATCATAAAGTTTGCCATAGCAATTGATGCATCAGGCGTAATAGGCAACATAAATCTGACTAGCCCATAGGTACCCATTTTTAACATAATCGCTGCTAAAATAACTGAACCACCGGTTGGTGCTTGCACATGGGCATCCGGTAGCCATGTATGCACTGGCCACATGGGAATTTTTACCGCAAAAGCAATAAAGAAAGCCCAGAAAATTAATTTTTGTGTATCCAAATCAATCACCATGTTTTGCAACACAAAAATATTAAAGCTATCAGCTTGCTTGCCTAAATAAATTAACGCAATAAGGAGAAAAACCGAACCAAAAAAAGTAAATAGAAAAAACTTTAACGTGGCATAAACCCGATTAGCACCACCCCAAATACCAATAATAATAAACATAGGTATTAACATGACTTCCCAAAACACATAAAATAAGATTGCATCAGTTGCTGCAAACACACCATTCATAAAGCCACACATCAAAAGAAAACAAGACAAATAATGCGCCATGCGTATTTTAATTGCATTCCAACTGGCAATAACTACAAGTAATGTCATTAAAGACGTTAAAACAATTAAAGGTAATGAAAATCCATCAACACCCAAGGAGTAGCGAATATCAAGTGATTCAAACCAAACGCTGTCCTCTACAAACTGAAGCATATATTGACTTGAATCAAAAGATGATAGTGCCAATAAACTTAAGATAAATGTTATCGCCGAAATAATAAAAGCAATAGAAAAAGAAATCGCTTTATGTTTTTGGCCTGAGCCAAAAACTAGCAAGCTTGCACCGAGTACAGGCAGCCAGATGAGTAAGCTCAAAATAGGCAATTTATCGATCATATTTTATTTACAATCCTTAATTTTTAACTATTGTTATAACCATTTGGCTACAGGCTAATCAAAATACTATTAATTAAAATTGATTCTGTTAATTCTTCTTTTTAAACATGGCTAATTTTATGATGCCGTTAAAGCTTTCCAATAAAACCAACCCAATAATGCCAAACCACCAATCACCATAGCAACTACATAGTGATGCAAATAACCACTTTGGATTTTACGAAGTTGCTGAGAAAGCAGTGCCACTGTTTTAGCACTACCATTCACTAAGAAACCATCAATTAAACCTGCATCAATCCAACGCCAAAATTTATTACCTAAAGCAACACCGCCAGCGGAAACTATCTGAATATAAAACTTATCAAAGTAGTAGTTGTTTTTTAAAACATGATTAATTGGACTTAAAAGTCGAGCTATCGATTCACGCCAGTTTGGCTTAACAACCGTAAGCAGGTAAGCAGTCAAGAAACCGGCAAGTGCCAACCAAAATGGCAAAGTGAAAAAAGCATGTAGACCTAAGGCCCAAACATCTTGATAATCAGCGACTAATGCACTGACTACATCATGTGATCTATCGACATAAATCGCTTCACCAAAATAATCACCCGAAATAATCGGGCCTGCTAACCACCAACTTAAACCAACCGAAGGTATCGCCAATAGGACTAATGGCAACCAAATCACCCAAGGTGATTCTTTTAAATGATGGCGGGTTGAATCATCCATTCGTTCTTTAGTATGGAAAACCAGAAAAAACATTCTAAAAGAATAAAGCGCCGTAAAAAATACACCCGCTAAAACTGCATAATAAGCATAGCCTGCCCAATCTAATTGCGACTCGCCTACCGCTAAAATAATTGCTTCTTTTGAATAAAAGCCTGACAAGAATGGTGTACCAATTAATGCTAAAGAGCCGATTAAACTTGTCCAATAAGTAATAGGCATATATTTTTTTAAATTTCCCATCTTTCGAATATCTTGCTCATGATGCATAGCGATAATGACTGAACCAGCGGCAAGAAATAACAAAGCTTTAAAAAAAGCATGTGTCGTTAAATGGAAAATAGCAATTGAGTAAGCCGATGCACCTAGAGCAACAACCATATAACCGAGTTGGGAAAGTGTTGAATAGGCAATGACTCGTTTAATATCATTTTGTATAACTCCCAAAAAGCCCATAAATAAAGCCGTCGTTGCACCAGTAAACAAAATAAAGTTTAGCGCAGTTTCAGATTGTTCAAAAATGGGTGACATTCTCGCGACCATAAAGACTCCAGCAGTAACCATAGTCGCCGCATGAATCAATGCAGAAATTGGTGTAGGACCTTCCATTGAATCTGGTAGCCAAGCATGTAAAGGCACTTGCGCCGACTTACCCATAGCACCAATAAATAAACCGATACAAACAAAAGTTGTTAAAGACCAAGCGGTTTCTTCTGTGATATTTATTTGCATATCGACAGGACTATTATTGATTTTTTCAAAAACTGTTAGATAATCAAACGAATCAAATAACAAATAAACCCCGGCAATACCCAGCAAAAAGCCAAAGTCGCCCACACGATTAATCAAAAAAGCTTTTAGGTTAGCAACAGTAGCCGTTGGCTTTTTATACCAAAAACCAATTAATAAATACGAAACCAATCCAACCGCTTCCCAACCAAAAAAGAGTTGCAAAAAGTTATTCGACATAACTAACACTAGCATGGCAAAAGTGAATAACGAGATATAAGAAAAAAAGCGTTGATACCCAGGATCTTCTTTCATATAACCGATGGTATAAATATGAACCATAAGAGAAACAAAGGTCACAACAACCATCATGGTTG
>CAYPMT010000131.1:0-6132 GCA_964411875.1 uncultured Kangiellaceae bacterium | reverse complement strand
GGTCGGCTTGCTTATGATTATGATATTTATTTGTATCGTTTAGCTTTTCGTTATCGTAAGCAATTACCGGTTAAATGGCTTTTTTTTGAAATAGAGCCAGAGTTTTTATGGTTAAGAGAGCCAGACTTTACTGAAAGAAAATTTATAACCGGCCTAATACTTCGTTTAGAAATAGAGTTTAAAGACTGAAAGCTTAACAGATCCTAATTGAAATAGACTTTATCCCGTCACTTGCTTGTTTTATTAGAGCTTAGTCGATACAGTAAGGCTTTAATTGTTAGTACTTATTCCCAGTTCAGATTACCTATTAGATGTTATCAGTTTTTAAAATTGAAAAAATATCAATTGCTACTTGCCTACTCGCACAAGTAGGTATAGTATGAGTAGCTATTCAAGCATTGAAGATAATCAGTCACTATAAATTATTGTGGAGAAAATGATGGATGATAACCGTAAACAAGCTTTAAATGCGGCTTTAAGTCAAATAGAACGGCAGTTTGGTAAAGGCTCTGTTATGCGCCTTGGTGAGTCACAAACTCAAAGTATTGATACCATTTCGACTGGTTCTTTAGGTTTAGATATTGCCTTAGGGATAGGTGGCTTGCCTAAAGGACGAGTGATTGAAATCTACGGTCCAGAATCATCCGGTAAAACCACATTAACGCTACAAGCGATTGCTGAATGCCAGAAAGGTGGTGGAACAGCGGCCTTTGTTGATGCTGAACATGCACTCGACCCTATCTATGCTGAAGCGCTTGGTGTTGACTTAAATAGCTTACTTGTTTCTCAACCGGATACTGGAGAGCAAGCACTTGAAATATGCGACATGTTAGTTCGATCTGGTGCAGTTGATTTGGTTGTTATTGACTCAGTAGCAGCATTAACGCCTAAGGCAGAAATCGAAGGCGACATGGGTGATTCTCATATGGGCCTACAGGCTCGACTAATGTCGCAAGCGCTTAGAAAACTGACAGCAAATATTAAAAGAACTAATTGTACCGTCATCTTTATTAACCAAATACGTATGAAAATTGGTGTGATGTTTGGTAGCCCTGAAACCACAACAGGTGGTAATGCACTTAAATTCTATGCCTCTGTTCGACTTGATATTCGTCGCATCGGCGCGGTGAAGCAAGGAGATGAAATTATTGGTAATGAAACTCGTGTTAAAGTTGTTAAAAATAAAGTAGCTCCGCCTTTTAAACAAACTGAGTTTCAAATACTTTATGGAAAAGGCACATCACGAGTCGGTGAGGTTATTGATCTAGGTGTACAGCAAGGCTTTGTTGATAAAGCCGGTGCTTGGTATAGTTACAAGGGTGACCGAATTGGCCAAGGAAAAGCTAAAGCTTCTGACTATTTAGTTGAGAACCCTCAAATTGCTGAAGAAATTGAACAGCAAATACGAGCCAAGCTATTGGTTAATAAAACGGCTAATCAAGATTCTGATAACGAGCTTGTTGAAGAAGGTTCATAGTTATCTCTAGAGTAACTTAGTTAATAAAGCCCTACAATTTCTACGTAGGGCTTTCATGTTTTATATAAATTTTTCTCATATCGCTCCTTTGAGTTTTCTACCTCAATATAAGTCATTGATGGACTATTCCTTAAATTGGTCATTGTTTAGCAGTAGATAGATAGACTACTCTTTGTTAGACTATCTCCCAGTAAGATAGACATTTTATTAAGCGTTTTTGTAACTCTTAACATAAATGATTAAGGAAAATTTTTAATGACAAAGTCGATCAATAGAGCCGATTCTTTTATTGAACATCTTGGTAATCAGGCGCTAAGCTCCACAGCAGTGAATCATCCTTACTTAGATGCAATAGTTCGAGGTGACTTTCCAAATATTCAACTAACACTTAAAGACTTTGCTTTTCAATACGGTTTTTATAGTAAACAGTTTATTGATTATATGTCGTCGGTCACTCATCAGTTGAAAAGCGCTAAGCATAGGCGAGTTCTTGAGTCGAATTTGGCAGAAGAAGAAGGTGATACTCATGGTGTTGAACTGTCATCTGATGTGCTTGCTAGCGTGACAGGCGAGTCACATGCAAATTTATTTCAGCGTTTTCAAAAAGCCCTGGGTATTGAAGATAATTCTCTGGCTGGGATAGATAGTGCTAGCTCTAGTCAAATAAATCCAGGACAAATATGGAGTGAAAAATTTTTAAAGCTTTGCCAAATGGATGAGTGCGTTGGTATAGGCGCAATTGGTTTAGGCACAGAGCTTATAGTTTCACGTATTTATAGTCAGCTCCTTAAAGGATTAAAAGCACATAGTAATTTAACAGTGATTCAGCGAGTATTCTTTGATTTACATAGTGAGTGTGATGATGAACATGCGGCTCAGATGTTACTGATTGCGAAAGACTTGGCCCAGGATAAAACATCTTGTGAACAAATTGAGTATGGTGTTAATACGGCTATTAAAATACGTAGTGAATTTTGGGATAAGATGTTAGAAAGAGCCCAAAGTTTTACTGTATCCACATCTTCAACTAATCAAAAGTTATCTAGCCTTGAATACTAAAAATTTTAGCACAGACAAAGTTTATAATGACAATGCTCAAAAATGGTTGCGTTTAATACCTAGCTCGTTATCTGATTTTACTGCCCGTCCTATGGTATTTGATGCTTGTGGAGACTTGGCTGGGCGTTCGGTACTGGATATTGGTTGTGGCGAAGGTTATTGCGCGCGCGAGTTAAAGCGTCGTGGTGCGGGTAATTATTTGGGCGTAGATTTGTCAACTCAGATGATTAAAGTTGCCCAAGAGCAAGAGTCTAAAGATAAATATGGTATTGAATATCACGCATGTAACGTAATCGAGTTTAAACCGAATCGACAATTTGATCTTTGCGTGGCAGTATTTTTATTTAACTATTTAAAAGTGAAAGAAATGCAGCAAGTTTTCTCTATGGTGTATAAGTCTTTACATACACATGGGGAATTTGTTTTTAGTGTGCCGCATCCTTTTTTTCCTTTTGTTTTCGCTAAAAAGAATCCGCCGTTCTACTTTGATTCAACAAAAAAAAATTATTTTAAGGATGTTGATCAACAATTTGAAGGTCAAATTTGGAAGCGTGATGGTGAGCCTTTGCACGTACAGTGTGTACATAAAACATTTGCTGATTATTTTGATGGATTAAGGCAAGCTGGTTTTTCTAAAATGCCAGAAATGAAAGAATTGACTGTCACGCCTGAGCTCGTTTCTTTAGATGAAGATTTCTTTTCACCATTACTTAATGAACCATTGCACTTATTGTTTAAAGTTACTAAATAATTATTTAGTTGGAGAGCAAGTAGAGTGTCAAAAAGTCAAGGTTTGATCAAACGTCTTTTCCATTATGCTGAAACACAAGCCTGCCATGATGCTATTGTAACGCCTTTCTTTTCTCTATCTTATCTTGAGTTAGCTGAGCTAACTCAAGAGCAAGTCAAAATATTTAACCAGTTAAAAATTTCTAAAAACTCTGTGGTAGGGGTTTGTTGTGCTGATGATACAAAGCACTTGTTGTTATCTTTAGCGGCAATTTATGTTGGTGCGACAGCTTGTACTATTCCTTCATATGATATGAAGCAAACACAAGACTCTATTATTAAGCACTGTCGAGTTAGTCATGTGGTTGATGAGAGTATGGCGGTTGAACTTACTGATTTTAAATTTAAATCTGAAATAAGTTTAAATGGTAATGACACCGAGCAAGCAACAGTTTTATTTTCAACCTCTGGAACCACAGGTAAACCTAAAATAGTTATTCATGATGACAGTGACTTAGTTGCTCAAGCTCACCGTCATATAAGCTCAGAACAGGAGCGTTTTGTTTGTTTGACATCTATGGAGCATAACTTTGTTAAGCGTCATCGACTTTATTGTATTGCAATGGGAGCGACTAATGTGCTCATTGATAAAAACTTAGAGACACTAGTTGAGCAATGTTTATCACTTAGAGCTAACGTGATACATGTCTCTGCTTTTCAAGCCCAAGAGTTGTTGGCAATACCTAATATTAAGCAATTATCAACGGTTCGAATCAAGCTTGGCGGTTCACATGTGGCGTTACCACTTAGACAGCAACTAGCTGCAAAAATTTCGCCCTGCTTTCAAGCGGGTTATGGCACAACTGAAACCGGTGCAATAGCTTTTACTAAACCTGATGATAAGAATGCTGGTGAAAGTGTTGGACAGCCTTTGCCTGGCATTGAGGTTTCTGTTGTAACGCCTTCAAGAAAACCGTTAAAAATAGGTGAGCGGGGTGAGTTAGCTATTCGTTGTGAGGGTATGTTTCAAGGTTATCTAGATAAACCAGATATTACAGCTGAGCGACTTAAGAATGGTTGGTTTTATACAGGTGATATAGGCTATTTAGATAAACAACAACGGATTCACCTTTGTGGTCGAGCTGATGATATGTTTGTTTTTAATAGCATGAATATTTATCCTCAAGATATTGAGTCTCAACTTAGTCAGTATCCAGATATTGTTGATGTAGCCGTATTACCTAAAAGCTCATTAATACACGGCGATATTCCTGTTGCTTTAGTGGTTTTTTCTAATAATGTAAAGCCTGACTTATCGGCATTAAAAAAGTTTATGCGAAAGAAGTTTGGTGATCGTAGACCTCGTCAATTTTCTATTGTTAAAGACATCCCTAGAAACTCATCAGGAAAAATATCTCGTCGAGAAGCAATTATTTTATTTGAAAAAAGAGACCAAATTCGCAGCACTATTATAGAAATATTGCATGAAACAAAATCAATAAAACATTTAAAATCATCATTAATTGAGTCTTTTCAGAAAGGCAGTAAAGATATTGGCTTGCGAGAAATTGAAATGGATTCTATTGTACGTATGGAGTTGTTAGTCGCCTTAGAAACAGCATATGAAGTGATTATTACACCTCAAGACTTGAGCCAATGTCAGTCATTGGGTGATATTGCATCGCTGGCAATATCAATATCAGTAAAGAAAAATAGACAGAAAAAACAACAAATGGATGCAAGCTTTTTGCTTTTAGAGAATAAGAGTATTCAACTAGAGGTTCCTACCCACGTCGTTCGATTTTTTCGACGAGTTTTTAGTTATTGTGTGACAGTAGCTCAATTGAGAAAAGCATTGGCAACCTTAGAAGAGCGATTAACACCAGAAGATGTAGAGTGCTTGTATCATTGGCATGCAGCTGATCAGCTTATTCCTAATGCATCTGAAAAATTTCAGACAGCACTAACTTTGTGGCTTCAGAAATTAAAGCAGATGATGTTAGCAAGTGGTAAGCAGCAAGTTGAGTCGTTTACCTCCCATAGAGTGGCTCCCACAGTTACTCACTTTATTGGGCCTGGTGTATCTACAAATAAAACTCTTTTGATTTGCTTTGCGGTTAGAGGGTGTCGACATTTACTACTTCCTAATGCGGTATTATTGCAGCATATAAACGCTGAGCTTTATGATGTACTAGTAATTGCTGAACCTTTAGCTGAAAGTTATCGTCTAGGGGTTCCTTGTATCGGCAATAATGTATCAGAAGTGATTGATTGGTTAGCCTGTCAGAATTTTTCCGGTAACTATGCGCAACTGCGTACTCTGGGTTGTAGTGCAGGGGGGTATCCGGCGATATTGGCTGGTTACCGCTTAGGTGCACAAGTGGCCGTTAGTGTGGCGGGACGCTTTCCTTATTCTGAACGATATCCACTTAAAATTTTGAAAAGAATTTATAGGACTTGGCAAACTATCCGTCATGGACACTGCTCACATGTGGTGATGAGTTATGGGACGGGTAAGAATCGTGACTTTAATTATGCGAGGATTATTGCTGGGCTTTCAGGTGGAACGGTGATGGGCGTAGAGTTCACCAATGAAAAGGCAGTACATAACTTTTTTCAGCGCCTATCTGAGCGAGGAGAGTTAATGACCTATCTTAAACATACGGTTTTTGTGGAGCTAGATGCCCAATTAGATGAGGATAAAAGTTCAAAAATGATTATGAGCTTTCCTGACTTTAAAATAAAGCCTGCTTAATGTTTGACTAGATATGCCTTCAAAGAATTTAATTAAGCTTATTCTCAAATGTAGAATTATCATTGATTAACTAGATGATCATCGGCTCATCGATTAGAATAAGCCTCTGGAA
>CAYPMT010000130.1:0-6281 GCA_964411875.1 uncultured Kangiellaceae bacterium | reverse complement strand
CTATACCGTATTATGACTTAAACTTATCCTGTAACCTATCTAACTTTAATCCTATAACCCTATAAAAAAACCATATGAGACTATCGTCCCATACTCAGAATACAATACTTCCATGATATAAAAAAATCAATGCACATGTGAATTGAAATATAAATTTATACGTATCTTCTTATGAGTGATAACTCTCACTCAACTCATGCACTGCATCCACATAAGCTTTGACATTCTCAGGTTCTATGGCTGGATGGATACCATGACCTAAATTAAATACATGGCCATTACCTTGGCCAAACTTAGCAAGAATATCCCCGACTTCTTGTTTTATGCGTTCTGGGCTTGCATAAAGCACACAAGGATCCATATTACCTTGCAAAGCAACTTTATGGCCTACCCGCTCTCTGGCTTGGTTAATATCAACGGTCCAATCAAGGCCTAAGCAATCCGCACCAGTCTCGGCCATTTGCTCCAACCAACCGGCGCCACCTTTAGTAAAAAGTGTTACAGGAATTTGTTCACCTTGATAATTACGCTTTAAACCAGCAATGATTTGTTGCATGTAATTAAGTGAAAACTCTTGATAGTTTTGAGTGGATAGAACACCGCCCCAGGTATCAAAAATCATGACGGCTTGAGCGCCTGATTCAATTTGTGCATTAAGATAAGCAATGACAGATTGAGCAAGCTTATCCAATAACTGATGCATGGCTTTTGGTTGCTCAAATAGCATGCCTTTTACAAGCGCAAAGTTTTTACTCGAACCACCTTCAACCATATAAGTTGCCAAAGTCCATGGGCTGCCGGAAAAGCCAATCAATGGCACTTTACCATTGAGGGATTTTCGAATTAAGCTGACTGCATCAGTCACATAACTCAACTTATCAAAAGTATCAGGAATAATGAGTTGATTAATATCTGATACTTGCTTAATTGTTTTTTGAAAAGCGGGCCCTTCACCGGGTTTAAAATAAAGACCTAGCCCCATGGCATCTGGAATCGTTAAAATATCTGAAAATAAAATCGCTGCGTCCAAGTCATAACGTCTTAAAGGTTGCAAAGTAACCTCACAAGCTAGTTCAGGGTTGGTGCAAAGCGCCATAAAGTCACCTGCTTGCTGACGGATTTCTCGATACTCAGGTAAGTAACGCCCTGCTTGGCGCATCATCCAAACGGGAGTTTTATCGACAACTTGCGATAAAGCGGCTTTTAAATAACGTTGGTTAGATAACATAGTTTTTCAAATCACTGCTTATAAAATATAACGGCTATTCTAACCCAGCTATAAAAACTTTTAAATCAAGGATTTTTACTTAAGAATCAATAAGATTTGTTTGGGGTGTAACAAAACATTACTTGAGATTAATAATATTAAACTTTATAGTGTTAACCAAGTTAGGTTGTTAGCTCTAAGATAAAGATTTAATTCTATATAACTAAGACAATATAATTTGACCAGACAAAATTTATATTTTTGTTTAACCATATCTAGGGATATTAAGGACATTCGAAAGTGAAAAATGAAGCTCCTATTGTTTTACTTTATTCAGTTTCTTCAAAAGAAAAAAATATCTATTACGGCGTCGCTAAAGATAAAAAACAAACAGAAAAGCTTTATCATGCTATGAACAAAGCAGAGCTAAAGCCTCTTTACTATAAAAAATTTGTTAATCAAGAAACCGTGGATAGCTGGATTGACTCGGAATCTGATCGATTAGAACAAAACAAGTTTAAACCCTTCTTTACAAAACAGGTTATGCATCCTTATTTTATTCGCTCTACATCGACAGATGATAAAAGGCTAGTCACAATATGTAATCGATGTGAAACTGACTTGAACCATTTACCTCCAACGCTGACTGAAGTCTGTCCTTCAACGGTACTTGATTCTGTTTGTTATTTTTGTGGCGAGCGCCGTAGCAAAATAAGGGACTAAATAATTTATCGCTAGCCCTGGTTCAGATTCAGACTAACTTAGTACTGTTTAAATAATTAACTATTGAGCGCTTTAATGTCTTGCTGAACCGACTTAAATGATTTTATCCAGGGATTACCAGGGTAACCTTTTAAAGTAAAACTAGCACGGGCTTCATCCGCAAGCAGTCGAGTTTGATAGTCTCCACTGGCAACAAGATAAAAATAACCCGCTTTTTGCTTACGCCTAAATATAAACATCTGATCTTTTAACGGGTGCTTATAAACAAACCGTTTAGCTGACTCTAATTGACTAACCGCAACCCACTGCAGAAGAAAGCCTGATTGCTGTTTGGTTAATAGTGCTCTTTCACCTTGCATTAACTGAAACCCTTCAGCTATTGGCTCACTTTTTCCCAAGACCTCACTTATTTTTTTACTTTCTTGTTTAACTTGATCAGCTTCTATTGGTTTTTTAGCGATATCTGTTACTCGCTTTGGCTGACTTGAAATTGATGTGTCACCATCATTATTTTGTATTAAGTTTTTCGGTTTACGGGTCTCATCTACAACATTTAAATCTGTTATTTCTGTTTTAGCCGCTTCTTGATTACCCCCCTCTTGGAAAGCATTTGTATTCTGGGAAACTTTAGTCTTTTGGGAGGTTTTATCGTTAAACTTCAGCTTTTCAGCGTCAAATTCAGTTGTGTTATCAGTCAGTAAAACAGATGGGGCTTCTTTACCAATTAGCCCCTTTTCAGCCAACAACTTATCGCTTAAGCTCTTACCTTCTGAATTATTCTCATCTGAATTACTATCACCTAAATCATTATCAATGGTTTGTTGGTTCAATGTCTTCTGAGAAGGGGCATTTTGAGGTAAGGGTAGTTCAATAAATTCAATCTCTGGTTGATTGTTTTCTTCAGTAAGAAATAATTCATTAATGTCATCTTGATAAACAAGCACTAAAATTAACAATAATGCTAAACAAGAATAACCAATTGATAGTATCAATTGATTATTCTTTTTGTTCTCATCTTCAATTTTTTGGTAAGGCTCGTTATTTTTTTCCGTTTCTGTTAACCAGCGATGAAGTTGATAATGCAGCTTGCCTGGAATACCTCTACTCAACTTCCAAAAAAACTCAAACTTTTGACTATCATATAGAAGCTCTGCAGCTTCCACATCCAAGTCCTGGAAATCCGCAATTAAATGCCTTGTTTCATCAATTTCAATCGGCTGTAACTCAAAGACAACACAGAAATCAGGCTGTTGTTTAAGTACTGGAGTAGCATTTAGTTTTGGTGCTAGCTCCGACTCTCCAACCAAAAGTAAATAAATTAAGTTTTGATTCTGGTTTGTTATTACTTTAGCAAGAGATAATAAATAGTCGAGACACTCTTCCGTTAGAATATGTGCATTGTCAATAACTAAAAGAATTTTATTAAATTCTAACTGTGTTTGAGTCGAGCTTACTTTGTTTTCTAACCATTCTTTTAGGGAATTGGTATTCAAATCGAGTTGCTTAATGATCTTTTGATCAATTTCAATCTGCTCAGAGATTTTTTCAGCATCAACTTTAACTAGGTCAACTTGATTTTTTAACCTTAGGCATAAACTCTTAATAAGAAATGTTTTTCCAAGACCACTTTCACCTATAACGACGCTAGCCAAATTCGCATAAAAGACTTGGCTTTCCAGTGAATCTAGCAGTTGAGTTTTGTGTACACTGATATAATTGTTCAATAGGGTTTACCTTTAACACTTAACCAATAATGATAACTAACCAGCTAACTGCAACCTTATAGCTTGACTTACTAACTCAATATCCTTTTCTTCTATAATTTCGCAAGCTTTATCGTTTGGTAAAACTAATCGATAATAATTATTGATATTTTTTTTATCTAATTTCATTGCCTCAAGTATCGATTCAACCGATACTTGCTCAGAAATTTTTATTGGTAGTTTCAACTTAACTAAAAGCTCTTCGTAAACTTTTGCTTGTGTTTGAGAAATCATTTTTTTAGCTATTGATAAATTAATTGCCATTTTAATACCAATTGCCACGGCTTCACCATGTAAATAAGTTTTGTAATTCGTGACTCGCTCAATAGCGTGTCCAAAAGTATGGCCCAAATTCAATAGTGCTCTAACACCTTTTTCTTTTTCATCACTGGCTACAACTTGTGCTTTCTTAGAGCAACTGTAATAAACCAAATCCATCAAAACCTTTTTATCTCTTTGTAATACCGCTTGGGTTTGTTCAAGTAGTAACCTTCTAATTCGCTCTTCACCTAACATGGCATATTTAATCACTTCAGCCAAGCCCGAAAAGTACTCTCTTTCAGGTAATGTATCTAGAGTTAAAGTATCAATCAAAACTGCTTGAGGCTGATAGAATGCCCCTATCATATTTTTACCTAAAGGATGATTAACTGCTGTCTTGCCGCCTACAGAAGAATCAACTTGGGCCAATAAACTCGTTGGCACTTGAATAAACCCCATTCCTCGCTGATAACTAGCAGCAATAAACCCACCAAGATCTCCAATAACACCGCCACCTAATGCAATTAAGGTATCATTGCGTCTAAAGCCTTGCTTAATTAGGAAATCTAATACTTCACTATAACGTGTAAGGTTTTTATGTGATTCGCCATCGGGAATTAAATAATCAAACACCTTTTTTGATGGTAGAGTATTCTTGAGATGCTCAAGATATAAAGGTGCTATGGTGTGATTAGATAGAATTAAGCAATTATCGCCTTGACAGTAATTCTCTAATAAACTGGATTGATTTAAAATTCCGTCATTAATATAAATATTATAGCTTCGTTCAGCTAGGTCAACGGCTAATTGACGCATAAATAGTTACCCTCAGTAATTTGGAGCAATATTAATGCGATAACTGCCTAGAGTAAACCTCAATCTTGGCTAATCTGCGCCACAATTTTATTAGCTACCGTTTTAACTGAGTTTTCATTAGTGGCAACAATAACATCGGCAATTTCACGATAAAGCTTATCTCTTTCATTATGTAATGCTATTAGAATTGCTTCGGGATCATCATTTTGTAATAGAGGGCGTCGAGTATCTCGACGTGTTCGCTCTACTTGTTGCTCAATTGATGTTTCTAAATAGACCACTATTCCTCGACCGGCTAAGAAAGTTCGGTTTTCCTGCTCAATAATTGCACCGCCACCTGTGGCTAAAACAATACTTTGGCGCTGTGTCAATTCAGCAATTACATTCTTTTCACGTTTTCTAAAACCATCTTCGCCTTCAATATCAAAAATCCAATCAATCGCTGCGCCAGTGCGAGCTTCTATTTCTTGATCTGAGTCGACAAATTCCAAATGAAGCATCTGTGCTAATTGTTTACCAATAGTTGTTTTACCTGCTCCCATAGGGCCAACTAGGAATACATTTCTTTTGCCTTTCAACATAACCTTTTTATTTTCCCAAACACTTTAAACCATATTTCTCAAATGCTTTTGAGAACATATTAATGCAAGAAACCCGCCTAAGCGGGTCCATAAAAAACATTCTAGACACTTAGCGAATAGATTCTTTAACAATCTTCGGCGTGACAAACATGAGTAGCTCTTGCTTAGCCGATGAATTTATAGTCGAGCGGAACAAAGCACCTATACCTGGCAAATCACCAAGAAATGGAACTTTTGTTACATCGTGATTAGTACGTTGTTCATAAATCCCTCCTAAGACCACTGTCTCACCATTCTCAACTAATACTTGAGTATTAATTTCTCGAGTATTAATCGCAGGTCCAAAGAAGGTTACATTATCACCACGAGTATCCTGGTTAAGCACCAAGTCGAGTATTATACGATCATCTGGCGTTATTTGTGGAGTCACTTTTAAACTTAAAACAGCTTTTCGCCAAACAACCGTTGTATTACCCGCACTACTTGCCGTTAAATAAGGAATTTCTTCACCTGACTCAATAAACGCTTCTTTTTGATTAGTCGTGATAACTCTTGGCGATGATATAACTTCACCTCGGTTTTCACTTTCTAAAGCTGATAACTCTAGATCTAATATTGTTCCTTCCGCTAGGCGACCAATCGTAAAACCTATGCTTCCAGCTGGATTTTCAGCAGGCAAGTCAACAGCAAAAGTTCTACCCGGATCATCCTCACCATTAAAAAGCGCGGTACTACCTGAGTTGGTGGTATCAGTATCACCCAAAGTACCAGTAATAGCACTAGAATTACCTATATCAGTCACACCTAACCTAACGCCGATTTCTTCATCAACACCACTATCGGCAATCACAATACGAGACTCAATTAAAACCTGTCGCTCTGGCTTATCAAGTGTTCTTACCATCAAGCGAATAGCATCAAGCTTTTTAG
>CAYPMT010000129.1:0-6328 GCA_964411875.1 uncultured Kangiellaceae bacterium | reverse complement strand
GTTCTTAAAATACCATACATTTTTAAATCAATAACATTAGGATCTTCAATAATAATTTTTTTACGACTATAACGATTAAGTTCCTTTACAACATTAAGTAATGGCTCCCCATTCACATCGATCATAGCATCACGCCAATCTTGATAACGATTAATTTTGTCTGTCTTAAGGCTTGCTAATTTATTTTCCTTAAGATTAAAATTTGCAACCCAACCAGCTTTAAAGTGATGCTGTTTAAACGAGTTTAATTCAACTTTTTTAGTTTCTGCAACGACTAACTCTGGAACATTTTCTTGTAAGTTTTCTCCAGGCAAATGAACCGCAACTTTTCCTTCTGTAACGGCTAAGGTGAACTCATTTAATGAGCGCCGCAAATTAAACTTAGTTCCTAGCACTGTCACTGAGCGAGCACCTAAATCTACGGTAAAGGGTCGACTTTTATCGTGAGCAACATCAAAATAAACTTCGCCTCGCTGTAAAGTGATACCCCGCCTGAATTCATCAAAATCAACCGATATCAAACTACCTGAATTAAGTGTAAGTATACTTCCATCAGATAAGTTAATCGTTTTTGTTTGACCAATAGCAGTAACATGTTGAGAAACTTGCTCCACCTGTAAAGCTTCACTTTTAAACCAATATTGATTTAACACAAAGATAGAAAATAATAAGAAGCTTGCCGCAATGGATAAACTTAAGTATTTCTTTTTGTGAGTTTGAATAGCATTTACATCTTTATAAATGGGTTCTTCTTTCCATTTAGCAATATCAGGATCGTTATCAAGTCCTTCCATGTTAGCAAGCAAATAAGTCATTCCTTTATATTCAGCTTGGTAAGCCTTATCTTCCGATTGCCAACCATCTAAACTCTGCTGTTTAACAGATAAATCTTCACCAGAGTGTAATAAAGCTAGTTGCTTGGCTACTTTATAACGATTTCTTTTTAACCTACTCACTGTCTTTGCCTTTAGCTTTCTGTTGATTTTGAACATAAGATTTTGCTCTGTCGTTTCTAATTTCTACCAATGAACAAGTAATATACTTTTCAACAGTTTTTACTGATATATCCATTTGTCCAGCAATCTGGCGATAACTCAAATGCTCAAAACGACTGAGAACAAAAGCTTTACGCCAATTAGCGGGTAATTTTCTAATTGACTCTTTAATAAGCGTTAACTCTTCTTCAGCCTGAACGATTACATCAGGTTCTGACTCTACTAACAAACTCTCTTTCTGCCATGATTTCTCTGAAAGATAATTGCGCTCTAGCGCTTTTTTTCGCTCAATATCAACCAGGTAATTATTCGCCGCAGTAAATAAAAAAGCACGGCTACTTCGAGCACCATAAGATAACTTCTCATGCAAATTATCAATTTTAGCTAAACGAGAGAAGACTTCTTGAATAATATCTTCAATTTCTTCAAATGACTTAACTCGGGAAAATAAAAAAGATCGTAATGCCTTAAGTTGCTCATTATATAAGCTTTTCAATAATTCATCTCTCGTCTTATGCTTTGGACGAGAAAAGTGAATAATATTGTCTTGTTTACCGCTCATTAAAAATACTGAATACCAATTTTCAAGTCATTTAGCAATAAACCTGAGTTTAAATTTAAAAGACGCCTTACTAGAATGAACGAACAATTCCAAGGCTACCCTACGAAGTTTTACCGATTATAACTGATCTTGATAAGGTAAATTAATTAATGCCTGACTGATACTGATATTGCCGTTAGCTTTAACTAGATGATTACGTTCAACTTTTTGCCAATGTTGTTTATCTTCAGTTAAAGGCTCTGAACAAATAATAATACAGTTATTTTTGTTTTCTGATAATGTTTTAAAACTAATCTTTCCATCATCATCCTGTAAAATACCTTGCCCATAAAATAAAGAAGCTGGTTGGATGGACTGAGATGTAGCAAAACGTGTTGTCAATGTATGACAACCATCCGTCACTGCAAAATTTAAATAAGCACCGGTATTTGCTGAATATTTTTTACGTAATCGCATAATCTGATGAATCGTTTTTAACAAAGCCTCTTCTAACTCATCTTCCGTAGCATTTTCTTTATGACCCAACTGATCCATAAAGAGCGCAAAAGCATATTCTGAATCGGTACTGCCTTGGAGCATAAAATAGGATTTTTCTGATAATAAGTTAATTAAAGGTCGTTTGATTTTCTCAAACTCTTCAATAAAACCATTATGCATCCAGAGATATCGCCCATTTTGAAAGGGATGACAATTAGCCTGGTTGACAGGCATATTCTCAGAAGCATCTCTCACATGAGCAAAATAGTGACTAGTGAGAACCTTAGTCGACATCATTTTTAAATTACGATTACTCCATGCAGGATCAACACTCACAAAGGTTGCTGGCTCTGGGTCATCATGATCAGCATACCAGCCAACACCAAAACCATCGGCATTAACTGGTTTAGTGCATTTTTGAGCAAATTTACTTTGTGTGACCAAGGAGTTTTCTGCCTGAAAAACTAAAGGCAACATAAAAGTAACCGGCCCACTATAAGTCATAAAACGACACATAACTGTCAACATTCATCTATTGCTATTTTACCTTAATATAAATATAGTCTTTTATTTTGAATTCGCTACCAATAAAATACGGTAAGGCCTTCAATATGAATAAACAAGAACCCTTTCAAGGTATTTTGGGTAAACGTCTATCACGTCGTTCAGTCTTACAACAAGGGGCTATGCTCAGTGCATCTAGTTTTCTTACAGGATGTATTTGGGATAAAGAGCCAGCAAATAAACCAACAAACTCTCAGCTCACTTTTAGTGAATTGCCACAGGGATTAGATAAAAACTTATCGGTTCCGGTAGGCTATCAATCCCAAGTATTAATTCGCTGGGGAGACCCTCTTTTTGAAGATGTCGAAGACTTTGACCCCTACCAACAAACGGCATCTAAACAAGCAAAACAATTTGGTTTTAACAATGACTTTATTGGATTTTTACCTTTAACCAGCGAAACAGAACAATCTGAGCATGGTTTGTTAGTTATTAATCATGAATATACTAATCCCACATTAATGTTTCCTAACTCACCGGATAAAACTGAATTAACTTTGGATCAAACTAATATTGATATTATGGCTCACGGTATGTCGGTAATAGAGGTTAAGAAAAAAAATAATCAATGGCACGTCATTAAAAACTCAAATTATACGCGCCGCATTACACCACACACCCCCATGAAACTATCTGGCCCTGCCTCAGGTAATCAACGTTTAGTCACTGCAATATCATCCGATGGTATTGATACTTTAGGTACTTATGGTAATTGCTCCGGAGGGATTACACCTTGGGGAACTATTCTAAGTGGTGAAGAAAATGTTGATTCTATGTTTTCTGGCGACTACTCAAACAGTTCTGAAAAAGAAAGTCATAAACGCTTTGGCATGAAACAAAGAGCCAAGAAAAGTTGGTCTCGCCACTATTCTCGTTGGGATATGAACAAACAACCTAATGAACCGTTTCATGCTGGCTGGGTTGTTGAAATTGATCCTTATAATCCAAACTCTACGCCAAAAAAGCGAACAGCTTTGGGTCGCTTTAAACATGAAGGCTGTAATATTTTTATTAATCAGGATAAACATGTTATTGCTTATTGTGGTGATGATGAAAAGTTTGAGTACTTATATAAATTTGTCAGCAAAAATAAATATCAACCCTATAACCGTCAAGAAAATTTAGATCTGTTAGATGAAGGCACATTGTATTGTGCTCGATTTTATGATGACGGCAGAGTAGTTTGGTTACCTTTAGTTTATGGTAAAGCTCCTTTAACCAAGAACAATGGTTTTAACAATCAAGGAGATGTTTTAATTGATGCTCGTAAAGCGGCTGATTTATTAGGTGCAACACCTATGGATCGACCCGAAGATGTCAAAACAAACCCAACAACTAGTCGTGTTTATGTCATGCTAACCAATAATGATGAACGTAAACAAGAACAAGTTGATGCGGCTAATCCAAGAGCCAATAATCAAGCTGGACAAATTATTGAGCTACTCCCACCCAAAGATGATCACACAGCCAATGAATTCCAATGGGATATGTTTTTGATCGCAGGAAAACTCAATGATCACTTAACAAACTACCACCCTGACACAACCGAAAATGGTTGGCTAGCTAGCCCTGATAATTGTACTTTTGATTCATTAGGCAATCTTTGGATAGCAACTGACGGCGCTGAAGATTTTGGCGTAGCCGATGGCATTTGGGTTAGCGAAGTTGAAGGCCCTAATCGACAATTAACTAAGCGCTTTTTACGAACACCGATAGGCGCAGAGCTTTGTGGTCCTTGCTTTACACAAAACACAAAAAACCTATTTTGTTCGATTCAACATCCCGGCGGCAAAAGTACTTTTGAAAAACCAACCACTCGCTGGCCCGACTTTGATGAAAAAATTCCACCTCGACCTGCAGTTATTGTTATAACAAAAGATGATGATGGACGTATTGGTAGCTAAGCTTGATTCTTCTCAGGCTTTAAGCTTATTCTCAGAACAAAATAACCTACAATACCTGACAGCAATGATCCAATAATGATACCTAGTCGTTCATCAAATAATAAGTTTACACCCGTCTCTTCAAAAGCTAATGAACCAATAAATAAGCTCATGGTAAAACCAATACCACACAAGGCTGATGTAGCATAGAGAGCTCCCCAATTCATTCCACTTGGTAACTGAGCTAATTTTAATTTGATAAATAGCCAACAAAGTCCAAATATACCAATTTGTTTTCCTAAAAATAATCCTAACGCAATACCGATTGGTACATCATGAAAAACTTGTTGTAGAGTAATACCTGAAAAATCAATACCTGCATTAGAAAAAGCAAAAACAGGCAATACAAAAAATGCCACAACGGAATGAAGATCATGCTCTATACTTTTAAGCGGTGAAACAGATGGGTTATGCTTGTCACGAATGGGAATAAACAAAGCTAAAATCACACCCGCAAGAGTTGCATGAACACCAGATTTAAGTGTCGCAATCCACATAATTAAGCCAATTAAAATATAAGGCCCTCGCGTTATCACGTTAGTTCTATTAAAAACAATTAAAATTATTATGCAGCATGCCGCAACAATGAGAGCCAGAAATGAAATTTTGGACGTATAAAAAAATGCAATAATTAAAATTGCTCCAATATCATCAAAAATAGCTAATGATGTTAAAAATATTTTAATCGAAATAGGAACACGTGAACCAAGTAAAGATAAAACACCCAGTGCAAAAGCGATATCAGTTGCTGCAGGTATTGCCCAACCCTTCAATGCAACTGGATCATCAAAATTAAAATAAACATAAAAAGCTGCAGGAACAAACATGCCTCCCACAGCACCAATACCAGGCAAAATAATATTACGCCTATCAGCAAGTTCTCCTTCTATTAATTCTCGCTTTAACTCAAGTCCAACAAGAAAAAAGAATATAGCCATTAAACCATCATTAATCCAAAGCAATAATGGTTTTGCAATATTAAAATCACCAACATGGATCTCAAGCGGTGTAGAAAGTAATAATTGGTAGTAAACAAAAAGACTAGTGTTTGCACAAATGATAGCGAGTAACGCCGCTATGAATAGAACTATTCCAGCCGCAGACTCAAGCTTAAAAAAATCACTGAGTAAAGAAGACGATTGATTTTGCATGCTCAAACCATTTTATAGCTTATTCGTATTTAAGCTATCTTACATAAACCTTTAGGTGTTTTCTAGAAAAAGCTTTTTTACTTGTCTTTCCTCTTTTTAAAACAATATAAATAAAAAACAACTCTATCCAGTCAGTTATTATTAGTTTCTAAATAGTTTTATGTATCAATAGATTACTTCAAAAACATGGATATCATGAATATAAAAAAGCCATATTGGATGAAATGGTGTTTAACAACTTCATCAAACAATATGGCTTAAAACAAGACTGCTTAAAATAAACTAAAGGGCTTAAGTTCAAGCCCTCATTATTTATACGTTATAACTTCGCCTTCTGAATACGGCTAATGACAGTAATAACCCAGCAATCCAAACCAGATTAAATGAACCGCTATCATCAACAAACTCATCATCAATTCCACTTGTTTGATCTAAGGAGCTAACTAGAACATTAACACGTTGAGACTTAGAGACAGGTGGCTCAACACTTGAGTCGGTCACTGTAACAAAAAAGACAAATTGCGCACCAGCAGCTGTATTTGAAACCTCTGGTGCAGTAAAGGTCAGTGTTGGTTCGTCTAGAGCTGAAAACTCTATTCCATCATCCCTCACTGGTACCCAGCTATAGGATAAATC
>CAYPMT010000128.1:2923-6475 GCA_964411875.1 uncultured Kangiellaceae bacterium | reverse complement strand
AAACAACAATTAGCCGATAGCTTTTATGAAAAAACCGAACTTAAACAAATTCAAAACCGCGATTGGGAATCACTTTTAGCACCGATTACTACTTTTGATAAAGTGGAAACCTAAAAGGTTGATCTATTGCCATTGAGAATTTTATTAATGGGTGTATGAGACTAAAATTAATAGGGGTTTATATGAACAAAATATTCTTAGCTTTTTTACTAATGTTACCCGGTAGCTTCTATGCAATTGGTAGTGAAAAGCCACCAGAGCTCTGGTCTTGGTTTAAAGATCTAGATAAGTCTAAAGAGGCCTGTGAGATCCAGAGTTCATTTATACTGGAGTCTTTTAAAGTAGAGAATCAAGTAGAAACAGAGCATGGCCTATATGGCAATATAAAAAGTAATCGAATTGTAGTTAAGTGTTTAAGTATTGGAACAAACAAAAGTAAACTAATGGTTGCGGTAGCAGGCCGCAATAGAGATTCTGTTGAATTATTGCGTAATGCAATAATTCGTGAAATAGAGTAAGTTTACATAACAATGCCTTTAAGAGTGACGTTCGCAAGTTCGTTTCTCTACTGGCGGTATTAAAACAATCAACTCTCCGTAATCAATTCCAGGCTTTCTTCTGCAAAACCAGTGCCTACTTCATCAAAGAAGTTAAAGACTTTATCAATGCCAGCTTTTAGGAGCGGTGCTCTTTCATCATCATAACGAATAACGGCAGCAATTTTTCCCGCATATTTAGCGCGTCTTAATTGCAAGGTAATACTCTTTAAATCACGAGTTGAGGGAAGCGCTAGTAATATGAGTTTTATTTTTGAGAAATCCATACTTTCCCATAGATCGGCATCTTCACCATCACCGGTGAAAACATTATAGCCAAGCTTTTTTTGAGCACGAACACGATCTCTATTCGCATCGATCCCTGCAACAGTATCACTATTTAATTGATAGAGTGCTTTGTAAGTGCCTCGACCAACACGCCCCATGCCTATGATTAATATTTCGGTGTTTTTAGGTTGTAAGTAAACATCTTCTTTTAAACGTTTCTTCTTTTCAAAACGTTTTAATGAATTTTTCCAACGGGCAAAATATTTATGAGCAGAAGGATATAAAATACTCGTGATAGTAAAAGATATTGCACTGGCGAGCGCAACAATTACTAACCACTCTTTGCTGATAAGTTGTTGTTGAGACGCTATTGCTAAAACAATCAGCCCAAACTCGCTAAAGTTACTCAGCAATAATGAGCTTAAAAAATTAGTTCTTGCTCTAAGTCGAACAAAATAGAAAATGGCAAAAAATAAACCGCCTTTTATAAGTAATAAGCTTGATAACATTAATGCTGACATTAGCATAGACCAATCAGGCAAAGCTTCAAAACCAATTAATAAGAAAAAGCCAATTAAAAAGAGTTCTTTAAAGCCTAATAATGACTTAGATAGTTCAGCGCTTTTAGGGCTACTAGTAATTAAAAACCCCATGACCAATGCACCTAAGTCACCCTTGATACCAACGAGCTCAAATAACTCATAGCCACCGAGCGCCAAAAAGAAACCAGCTAATGGTAATAGTTCGGAGTGCCCGGCATGTATTAATAGTTTATTAATGAGTGGTCTTAACCACCACAAACTAATTAATGCAATTGCCCAGTAGGAAGGGATTTTTCCTGTGACTGAGATTAAAAACAATACGGCAATTAGATCTTGTATAACGAGAATACCAATCGCTATTCGGCCATGGCGAGTAGTGAGTTCACCAGCATCTTGTAAAAGTTTGATAACACAAACCGTGCTACTAAAGCTAAGTGCAAAGGCAATGATTGCTATAGATTTTTTATCGACGTTTTCAAATAAAGGCAGGGTTAAATAAGATAAGCCCAGGCAAAGGGTAAAGATAAGAGTTATCCATAAAATAGAGTGAGTAATTGAGCTAAGCCAGATTTCTCTTTTGTATAAATCTTTTACATCGAGTTTTAAACCGATGGTGAAGAGCATTAAAGTAATACCCAAGTCAGCGAGTGTTTGTAAATGGCTAGCTGGCTCAATACCAATAAAGTGAAGAATAAAGCCTGCAACCAAATAACCAATAAGGGGAGGCAAGCTAATTAGTTTAACCCCCATGCCACAAATAAATGCAAAAAGAATCCAGATGAAATCCATCTTGGCTTGTGTTGCTCCGCAAATAATAAAATTAATTGGTCTGACTAAATGATGGCTTATGTCAAAATTTATCGATCAAATAGGCAGTGTTCTATTTCAGTATAGCAAAGAACTTAATTAACATATTGATTTTAATCAATTTATGACTAATTTATTGGGTTTTATCTTCATATTCGCCATCAATAACTCGTCCTGTGTTTTGACTTTGGTTTTGAGGTTGCTGACCGCTAAATGGGTTATTAGCAGAATCATCATGATTAAAAGAGGGAGTTCCATTGCTTGATGAATGGGATGTTATCATCCAACGCTTGATTAAATGTCCAGCAACGAAATCTCGAACCAAGGGAACCATTAAGGTAAATCCAATAGCATCAGTAACAAAACCTGGTGTGAGTAAAAGACCGCCAGCAAAAAGCAGCTGGGCGCCCGATGCCATTTCCAAAGCAGGAAGTTTTCCTTGTGCTAAACTAGTTTGTATTGATGACCAAGATCTTAGGCCTTGCTGTTTGAGTAAACTAACACCAATAATAGCGGTAATTAAGACTAAAAAGAGAGTGGTTACGAAACCTAATTCACCACCAACTTTAATTAATACAGCGATTTCAATGATAGGGATGAGAATAAATAAAAATAATAAAGGCACCAGAGTCCGTCTCAGCTAATTTGTTTAAAAAGTTTTATTTTGAGCAATATCTATACAGATTGCTCCTTATATGGTGATGAAATAAACGATTTCAATGGTATTGGTTGATTTGCTTGCTACGAATTTAGCATTTTTTTAGCGAAAAAGCGTGTTATTATAAGGACTTATCGGAATGCTAATACTTCGATTAATGACAACAAAATGATAAGAATAGGTAAGGTTGTAATCTTATGTCTGATGCGACTATAACAAATGAAGTAACGCAACAGTTTTTACGTAGAACTCCTGTTAAGTTGAGGCAATTTTCTCGGCTTTTGAATGATATTGCGACTCAAAACATTGATCCACTCCGTTTAAAAGCGCTTGTTTCGCAAATAACTAAAACCCATGAAGCTTGTGTTGCTCAAGACTTTGACTCAACCACAAAATTACTCAGTAAATTACTCAAACAGTTATCAATTAGTGAAGAAGCGTTGCAAACTCAACGACCATTACTTAAGCGGTTATCTTTGCGTTTAAAACAACATTCCGAAACCTTTGATTTGGGTCACCAAGCTAAGAAGACAGCTGCTTTAAAGCAAAACCTACCTGAGACAGAGGGATTAAATACAAACGATGCAGATGAAAGTCGTTCAAGTGATGATGATTCAACACAAACTAAAGAGTCAGTTGATACTGACTCGACTCAGAAAGAGCGAGCATTTGAAGAACGGGCATCTGAAAAAGTAGTATCTGAAAAAATAGAGCCTGAAGA
>CAYPMT010000128.1:0-2823 GCA_964411875.1 uncultured Kangiellaceae bacterium | reverse complement strand
GAGTCAGCTTCTGAAGAATTACCAGTAGAAGCGAAACATCAAGTTAATGAAGTTGTTGAGGATTCAATTGCCGAGCTTGAAATCAATGCTGATGATGAAAATGATTCTGAATTGGAAAAATATGCGCTTTATCTAACGGGTAGCGTTATTATATTTGTGAGTCCTTCAGGAAAAAATTATCAAGAGTTAGGTAAGCAATTTGAGTCATTAGGTGTTGATGTTTTTCATACGGATGATATGCAAAAAGCGCGTCAGTATGCTGAGGCTAATCCTGGGAGTGTTATCGTTGCATTAATTGATTATGCTCAAACAGAAGAATCATTACCTGATGATGATATTGAAAATGGTCGAACACCCTTGGTTTATGTTTCTCCGGAGGATACCCAGCTTAATCGTATTAAAGCATTACGAAGTGGTGGAACGGGCTTTTTGGTTGAACCGGTTTCATTAACAGCTTTACTTGAGCTTATTGAAAGGCAATATGATGTTCATGCTGAATCACCTTACCGTATTTTAGTTATGGAAGATTCAAAAGCTCAGGCTAAATATTATGAAAAAGTTTTGGTAAAAGGGCATTTTGAAATAAGAGTTGTTAATGACCCATCGGTATTACTTGGAGCATTAAGAGGTTTTGACCCAGAAGTTGTGTTAATAGATATGCAAATGCCAAACTTTTCTGGCATTGAATTAACTCGAATTATTCGCCAAATGCCACGTTATGCTTTTTTACCTATTATTTTTCTTTCTGCTGAAGAAAATGAGCAAAAACAGAATCAAGCGTTAGCTTCTGGAGGCACAGGTTTTATTGTGAAGCCAGTTCAAAAATCAGCATTAATGTTTAATGCTGAACTTCATGCCTCTCGTTATAGAAGTTTATATCCACAAATTAATATTAACCCTGATACTGGCTTGGCATTCTCTCGTTACTTTAAGCAGCAGGTTTCGATTGAAGCGATACGTATGAGTCGTAGTGGCGGTAATGCGGCATTAGCTATCATTCAATTTGATCAAGTCGATGAATTAATTAAAGAAGCAAAGTTTTCTGTGATCAATCTAGCAACACAACAATTATCACAGATATTAAAACAACGTTTACGAAAAACCGATATTATTGGCCATATTGAAACAGGACAGCTTGGTATAATTTTAAATTCTGGCCATAAGCAGGACTGGCTAAATATAATGGAAGAAATTAAATTGCAATTCTCAGAATTATCATTTCATATTCAACAGCAGAAAACTTCTTTTTCAATTAGTATCGGTATGTCAATGCTAGCGGGTAATGAAGATGCTCATCAATGGTTTACTCATTCTTTTAATCAATTAAACCAAGCAATTGAAAATGGTGGCGATCGAGTTCAATCTGATCAGGTATAGTTATATTTCATCGATTAATAGGTTTTAAACAATGACAGGTTTTAAGCTGTGTTTAACAACGATTAATGATGAGAAAAAAGCTAAAGAAATAGCCAAGCAGCTGTTACAAGAAAAGTTGGTTGCTTGTGTTAATATTTCTTCATCAATATTATCGATGTATCATTGGAATGATGAATTGGTAGAAGAAAAAGAATATTTAATGATGATGAAAACACTTTCAGATAAAACCAATCAACTCCAACAGTTTTTGTTAACGATTCACCCTTATGATGTTCCAGAATTTATTTGTTTAGCTGTTAATGATGGTAATGAACATTATTTAAATTGGATTAAAACAAGCCTTCAAAGTACGTAAAATAATGATGCTTTCTATAAGACTTTCATTGTTCAGTTTAGTTTTGTTAAGCGCTTTTAATGTATATGCGATAAATATTAATGATTTATTAAAAAAACCCGTTAAGCCACTGACAGTTGAGCAGGCCTTTGAAATAGAGAGTAACTATTTAGATAACGAAATAATTGTTCAATTCAATATTACCAAAGGTTATTACCTTTATCGTCATAAACTTAAATTTTCATTAGATGAACAAAAATTAGAAAATATCATTGTGCCTTCGGGTAATAAAATTAGAGATGACTATTTGGGTGAAGTGGAAGTTTTTTATTACAGTTTTAACATCACTATTCCTTTGAATAAAAAACATCTCAATAAATCATTAACGATTGAATATCAAGGTTGTGCAGAACTAGGACTTTGTTATCCCTTACATAAAAAAGTGATTGAATTAAAATTTTAATCTATCAATAGATAATGAACTAATAGCCAATGGTTTTTTATGTAACGCCTATGAGTTATCATACATTCACACTTTAAGTTTAGCATTATGATCAATCACGAAAACATAGGAATAGAGCAATGAAAAAATATACTTTGATCGGTCTTTTTATTTTATTCTCAAATGTTGCTATTGCAGGAGATAATCTTGAAGAAGCCGCTAATGATGTTTGTCAGTGTCTTGGAGAGCCCTATAAAACAATAGAAAAAATTGTTGAAGATTTGAAAAAGGCCCAAGCATCGGGTGATACAACTAAGTTAATGCAATATCAAGGCGAAGTCATGGGGGCTATTCAAGCGACCACCCCTTGCTTTGAAAACTTAGCTAAAAAGTATCCAGGCATTAATCAAGATAAAAAGCTCCAAAAGCAAGTAATGGATATGGCAGATAAACAATGTCCTAATCCTGCTGCCGAGTTATTTGGGAATACGAAGCGATAAATTTTTCAGCTCTTCTGAGAGTGTGTTCCACACTTCGTAAACGTTTAAAACTATCCGCCATACCGCTATTAAGTTAGCAGTATGGTGGGGTCTGATCTTAATAATCCAATCCGATTTTGAAATTGACAAAAGCCACTTTAATTTAATAAACAGTAAATACGTGTCAATAA
>CAYPMT010000127.1:0-6505 GCA_964411875.1 uncultured Kangiellaceae bacterium | reverse complement strand
CAAACGTTAGTTTACTCCCGTACTGTTCATAGCTCAACCGTTGTAAAACATTTATGAAAAAACTACAATGAAATTAATCCTAAAAATACTCAAGTGGATTAGTAAAATTGTAGTTGGACTTATAATTCTACTATTGATATCCGGATTGTGCTTCAGATTACTTAATTCAAAACCAGTTCCACCTGGAAAATTAGTTGATGTAAATGGAACCAAACTTCATATAAGAGCAGAAGGCAAAAAAAATGATTTACCAATTCTTGTCCTTGAATCAGGTGCTGGAAATGATACAGATGTTTTTCATTGGATTGCAGAAGGTTTGAAAAAAAATATGAGAGTTGTGCGTTATGACAGAGAAGGGAAATGGTTTAGCGAATCAAGTAAAGACAGTATTTCGCCGGAGTTCTATGCTCGCCAATTACATACATTACTAGAAAAGAATGGAGAAAAACCGCCTTATATATTGATTGGTCACTCGATGGGTGGTCCTTACAATCAAATATTCAGAGACCTATATCCCAATGAAGTAAAAGCGATGGTCTTCCTAGACTCAAGTCATCCTGAACAATGGAAACGATTATCAGAAGATGGATTGTTTGAAAAAAATCAAATTAACCTAATAAAGTCTCTTGCAATTCTTGCCGATATGGGAATATTGGGAGTTTATAATGCAATAAGCAACCCAAAATCTTTAGATGAGAATTTACCAAAAGATTGCCAAAATCGTAAACATAATCTCACTTCTTATTCAGGAGATGTTTACCGAAGAATTCTAAAAGAAAATAGTATAAATGACGATGTTCTTTTACGAGCAGGTAAGGCAAGTACATTAGATTCATTACCTGTTTTGGTTTTTACTGCAAATAAACAGTATGGAGATTCTCAAATATGGTTTGAAATGCAAAAAGAACTAAAAGAACTATCTACCAAAGGAAAACAGTTTTATATAGATGCGAATCACGGTACCATAATTACAAAAAAAGAGAATGCAGAAATAATTAATAAAGAAATACTCTTAATGACTAAAACATTTGAATAGAGGAATAAAAACGTTTTACAACAAAACCTATAAACAATACGGGCTCAGGTTTTAAACGCTACTAAGGTTTGCGTATTTTTATAATGTCGCGAAATCTTTGGCCCCGAAGCGTCGGGGTTGCTTTGGACAAAAAAAGAAAAAACAAAACCAAAAGGTTTTGCTTAGCGCTTAGCTGAAAATATGGCCAACGCACCAATTCGCCCGCTGCTAGCGCAGATGGCGTGCCCCGCACTAATTTGTACTTAATTTAAAAACACTCTAAAGTGAGTATATCAGAATTAGAAAAAGAATGGTTTGACTTCACAAGCCAATTCGTTGAGAAATTAAACGAGCATAATGGTGATTGGAAAAAATTAAGCGAATCTGAACAGGAATTGGCAGCATTATGGAAATTAGAAATAGATATTCATAATGGAGGTTTTCTACAATTCTTCACAAACTGGGGAATTGAATGTTATGAAAATGCTGTTAGATGTCTTCAGAAAATTAATGCAGAAAAATCTTTACAAATTATAAGTTCTTCATACACAATAATAGACAAATATAAAGATGATAAAAGACTAACTTCTTATCAGGATTTATATCATATAATTTCGGAAAGTGAAATTAAAAAGATAGATGAACTGGACCATCGGTATTGGGAACTGCCTGATGACATCTTCGAATTGACATTTAAAAAATATGATAGAACTAAGTACAACAAGGAATAAACTGCATTAAAACGACGGTTTATACTAACCGTTAGCAGTCAGTTGAACGAACCCAAAAATATGATTACTAAGATTAAAGTCTCTATTGTTTATGAATGTTCATTAGAAAGAGCATTTAAAACACCAATGCTTTGTGATGTTTCTAAAGTCCATACAGGGTTTGGAATTATGCCTAAAGTAACCCACACAACAGATGATAAAGACTGGGGAAAACGAGGTTCAAGTAAAAAGGTTTATGTAGCAAAATCTATGACTCAAAATGGAGGGTTTAGTTCAGTCGATAATGTATTAGAAAGAAAGGAAAATCAATATTGGCAAATTCAAGTTGATAATTTCCAATCATGGATGTTGGGGTTCTACAAATTTGTAGGTGAGTGGAAAACAACCGAATTGAAAAAAAACAAAATACAAATTGATTACACTTATTGTTTGTACTCTAAAGGTTTTTTACTTTATCCTTTATGTTGGAGTTTTGGAAAAACATTTTGGAGGATATATATGAAAAGAGTCTTGGAAAATGTTAGAGAAATGGCTTATAATAAAGAACCTTATCAATATGAATAAAAACCGAACTGCTAACAATGGCTATAATTAATACGGGGTTTGGTGCCACACCAAAATAAAAGTATAAATCAATGGCTGATTTCTAAGCGGAATAATCCTTCGGATGATCCCACTAATCATTAGTTACATGCATAAAAAACCATGATTAGACCATATAAACCAAATGATAAAGAGGATTTGTTAAAAATATTTAGCCTAAACACGCCTAAATATTTTGACAAAAACGAACTGAATGATTTTGAAGAATATCTAGAGGAAAAGGCAGAAACCTATTTGACTATTGAAGTGGATAATAATATTGTAGGTGGAACTGGATATTATATAAATAAGAATGATAAATCTGGACGTATTACGTGGATTTTTTTTGAACCAAAACATTCAGGACAAGGGCTTGGAAAACAGTCAATGGAATATTGCTTAGAATTATTAGGGAAAGATCATAGAGTAGAAAAATTCATAGTAACGACCTCTCAACTTGCATACAAGTTTTTTGAAAAATTTGGTTACAGTATTAATCGAATTGAAAAAGATTATTGGGGAAAAGGTCTTGATTTATACGAAATGGAAAAGCCAAATAAAAAAATTAAAGCCAGTAGCTAACAATGTATAAAAATAATAGCCGGGAAAGTAATAATCTCAATTGGCGTAGCCAGCTTCAATTTTCATATAACCTGCCAAGAAAGTACTACGCAGTCGGCTACTACCCTCATACAAATCGTTAGCCTTAATTATGTTTACTTTACATTACTACGATAAAATTCCTTGAATTAGTTTATTGAAAATTATTGTTCAAAATAATTGGAGTTTTTATATTCTAATCCTATTTTCTTTTCCATTAGTAATACCTCAGGCTTATCTTTTCTTAAAGCAACTTGCCAATTATTAAATATTTCCCAATTATCATTAACAAAGATAGATTTACCATACTGATTAGTCAAGGCTTTTCTAATTCTGTCTTCTTCTCCTTTACCTGTTAACATCCATACTACATTCAAAATATTATCTCCAAATCGAGCTTCAAATGTTCTTGGAAACCCCAAATATTCAATACCAAAACAGTTAATTTGAATTTGAGCATATGGATCAGTCCCATCTAATTCTTCGGTACTTGTAAAATTACTCTTAGCTTCTAATATTGGCTTTAATTCATTTAAAGCTGTACCCATTTTAATAAATGATGGTATTTGAACTGAGGATGTAGGTTTTTTTTCAATGTTATGGTCTGAATTTAGATATGGATTTTCCCAAGCGAACAAATAATTACGCATTGCCTCTTCAGTTAGAATCCAAGCAATATCATCATTTTTCTTTAAAAATAATTTTTCGGTAACATAGACATCATAACTAAGGTAAATTATTGAATTATCTGTAAGCTTACTAGTTAAAGCGTCGACTACATTTCCTCTTGCTTCGATATATTTAAGCTTGTTATCAGCAAAAGTGAGTATAACTTTATTAATTATTCCATTATCTGTTTTAACTTGTGAGCAAACTAAATGTTCTTCTTTGCTATTCGCTAATGGAAAACTAGGTGTTTCAACGGAAATGATATTTGATTTTTCAGATATTTCGTTTAGTTTTTGTGCTACAATCTGCAATGTTTGATTTAATCGAATGTCATTAAATACTGCTTCAACCTGTGCAGAAATCACAAGTGGAAGGATTAGGCTTAGAAAAGCTAAAATGTTTTTGTTGATTTTCATTATATTCCATTGTTATATTTTTATTAAGACTACTATTTACACTGATTGTTACAATAAATATTGCGTTTGCTAAATTTAGTACTTAGAACACGCACCTAACTTTATACGAACCGATGATGTCAGTTTGCAAAGGCCATAGGATTATAAGGGAATACTCCGCTCATGCCTTTGTTGGACGATTTTGTCATATTTCCTTAAAATTAGCGACCTTCGTACCAACTCGTATACTGCTTTCGCAGCTGTCGTACATAACCCTGAGTTATGCAATATTTCAGAAAGTCAAATGAAGATAATTTGACATACTCATAACCAGCCTTTTAAAAGTTTTAAAGACAATTAAGAATAGGATATTAATAAAAAAACGCTATGAAAAACCGATCAATCTATTTACTATTAATTGTGTTTGTCACATTTTTAACATCTTGTTCAAATAATGATGACACAGAAGCTACAGTTGAAAACTTAAAAAATATAACTGATTGTGAAATAACAATTGAATCAGGCACATTAACATCAATATGTGTAGATGGAACTGATTTTGCTCTACCTGATGAAACCATAAAATTTGTAACAACATTTTATTCAAAAAACGACAACCCTGCTAACACCGAATTTTCATGGACAATAGAATCTGGTAATATGGAAGTTATGAATGTTGAAAATTCAATTGATGGTTTAATTGCTAAATCGATTGCTACAATTAAATTTAATTCTAACTATTCTGGAAATGGTGTGATAAAAGGGAGTGCTGAGAATAATACCGGAAGTGCATTTGCTACACATAGTGTTGAATTGGAATCTAATTAAACATAGCATAATACCGTATAAAATTAGTTGCTGGTAAAAGCCTATTTACAAAAGTCCTTGCCGACTTTCTAACAGTGATCTATTTGCTAAATTTAGTACTTGGAACATGCAACTAACTTTATAAGAACCGATGATGTCAGTTTGCAAAGGCCATAGGGTTATAAGGAAATACTCTTCTCATGCCTTTGTTGAACGGTTTTTCTAGATTTTCTTAAAATTAGCCGCCATTGAACCAACTCACTGCTTTCGCAGATGGCGTAGATAACGTGGCGTGTAATGCATTTAAAAAAATAAAATGGATTTAGCCAGACATTGCATTTTATGCGATAATCAATTGGTCAATATTAAAGACGGAACTACATGTAGTTTGACCAATAAAAAGCCTGATTTTAATAAAACATGCATAAAAATCGAATTGAACGAAAAATTCGAGCAAAGAGTCAAAAAAATAAATATTGAACTCGAAAACGTTAATAGAACGAAAACTGATACGTATGGACATGTTGCTATTTATACTATTATCAGCTTCGCCGTAATATTTGGCGGATATTATATCGGAAAATATGCGTTTGATAGTGGTGTAATATCCACGGTTCCTTTGATAATAATAGCAATTGGATCAGGAATACTTGTTTTCGCAGTTGGACCTCTAAATAAGTTTAGAAATAAACTCACTATTGCAAAAAGTAATAGAGAAAAGCTTGACGAGGTTCTGAATTTATATAAAATTGACTATGATATCGATTTGGAATATGGAGAGAAAATTCATGGAACAAGAGAAGTTCAAGCAGATTTAAAAATAAAGAGAACGTAGAAAAACGCATTACAACAAAACAATTCGTAATTCGTCATCTTTAAAACCAATCTAAAAAGTTAATGCAAAAACCAGCATCGCAAACTAAGGAAACGTGGAAAACAATCTTAATTTTCTTAGTGATAGTTACAGTTTTAAGCGCAATCTTTCACTATGCAATAGTTAGTTTATATCCTTCAAGTATATACATTGGCGGACTTATGTGGTGCCCTGCAATAGCTACAATAATAACACTCAAATTAAAAGGACGTTCCATTTCTTCTCTAAATTGGAATTGGGGAAATTGGAAATTTATTCGATTGTCTTACTTTATTCCTGCCTTATATGGCTTAATCACTTATATACTCATCTGGATTTTCGGATTTGGAGGTTTTGCAAACAAAGAAGCAATTACAGATTGGGCAAAAGAACTTGGGTTGGTTGGAATTGGCACATTAAATCCTACGTCGATAACAATCATCGCTGTTATCTTGTTAGGAACTGTTGGAGTACTAAAGGCAGCAGCAACTACCTTAGGAGAAGAAGTTGGATGGCGAGGTTTTTTTATTTATGAATTAAAAAAGGTTCTTTCTTTTACTGGTGTTTCTCTTTTTAGCGGAATTATTTGGGCATCTTGGCATTGGCCATTAATTGTATATTATGGCGAAAATGTACTATTGGAATTGACGACATTTTATGTAGTTATAGTGTCAATGTCATTTATTATGACTTACTACACTTTTAAATCTAAAAGTCTATGGCCAGCAGTTATTTTTCACGCGGTAAGCAATGTGTATATTCAAAAAATATTGCCTGAACTAACAATTAAAAATGAAGGAACGGAACATTGGCTTGGCGAAAACGGAATTATGTTCGCAATGGTGACTTGTGT
>CAYPMT010000126.1:0-6566 GCA_964411875.1 uncultured Kangiellaceae bacterium | reverse complement strand
TTAACCCATTCTTTTTAGTGCTCGGCGATCCCAAGTTTGATTGGAAAAAAGAGTTGGTGATTCCTGAATTAGATAATGACTAGATTATTGACTTAGCTTGTTTTTTACCATCCTGTGGCTTGATCACAGGATGGTAGTTCCTTCAGATGGTTAATCTCGCCATTTTTATCTAGACAGCCAGCCGACTAATCACGTAAAATAGCCTGATTTCGTCACATTCGTGACAAAATCCCTGATAATTTAAATTATTCGAGAAAGTTAACTGACTTTTTCGGGTTTTGTGTACCTGTTTTTTGTCGGAGGAAACCTTGGGTAACAACGCAATTCTTGTTCTTGAAGACGGCACAACTTTTCATGGCACATCTATTGGTGCTACAGGCTCATCTATTGGCGAAGTTGTTTTTAATACCGCTATGACGGGCTACCAAGAAATTCTTACTGATCCTTCCTATGCACGCCAAATGGTTACACTAACTTACCCTCACATTGGTAACACAGGAACCAATAGCGAAGATCAAGAATCCGATAATATTTGGGCGGCAGGATTAATTATTCGAGATTTACCTTTAGAACAAAGTAATTGGCGAAATGAGCTTTCTTTAACTGACTACCTAAAAAATAATAATATCGTCGCAATTGCCGATATTGATACTCGTCAGCTAACTCGTATTTTAAGAAGCAAAGGCTCACAATCAGGCTGCTTGATAGCCGGAGATCAACTCAGTGTTGATGAAGCTTTGCAAAAAGCCAAAGACTTTGGTGGTTTAAAAGGTATGGACCTTGCGCAACAAGTCACGACTCAACAAACTTGCGAGTGGAACGAGTCTAGTTGGGATTTGGTCAAAGGCTACCAAGCTTTAGATCCTAACCAAGCAAAATTTCATGTTGTTGCCTATGATTTTGGTGTTAAGAAAAATATTTTAAGAATGCTGGCTGACAGAAGTTGTCGTATCACCCTTGTTCCAGCAACTACTTCTGCAGAAGATGTTTTAGCTATGCAACCCGATGGTATCTTCCTATCCAATGGCCCTGGCGATCCAGAACCCTGCGATTATGCTATCAAAGCAATCCAAAGCTTTTTAGAAACTGATATTCCAATTTTTGGTATTTGTTTAGGCCATCAGCTATTAGCTTTAGCCTCAGGCGCCAAAACTATCAAAATGAAATTTGGTCATCATGGCGCGAATCATCCGGTTGAAAACTTAGCTGATAAAACCGTTATGATAACTAGCCAAAACCACGGCTTTGCTGTCGATGAAGCCACTCTACCTGAATCCATACAAGCTACCCACAAATCACTTTTTGATGGCAGCTTGCAAGGTATTGAACATACACAAAAACCAGCGTTTAGTTTTCAAGGTCATCCTGAAGCAAGCCCTGGACCACATGATGCAGCACCCTTATTTGAACGCTTTATTGAACTGATGCAAATAAGAAAAAATAATAACTAACTTGAATTAACTCGAACTTTTTTAAATTAACCAAACCACAAATTAACTAAAAATATTTAATATGCCAAAACGTGATGATATAAAAAGCATTTTACTCCTAGGCGCAGGCCCTATTGTTATTGGTCAAGCCTGTGAGTTTGACTACTCAGGCGCACAAGCTTGTAAAGCACTCAAAGAAGAAGGCTATCGAGTTATTCTAGTCAACTCTAATCCAGCGACTATTATGACGGATCCTGAAATGGCGGATGCCACTTATATTGAGCCACTCCACTGGGAAGTGGTTGCCAAAATTATTGAAAAAGAAAAACCCGATGCGCTATTACCAACCATGGGCGGACAAACGGCGCTTAACTGCGCTTTAGATTTAGCTTCGCGCGGCGTACTGCAAATTCACCAAGTTGAAATGATTGGTGCAACTCGCGAGGCCATTGATAAAGCAGAAGACCGCGAACAGTTTGCTAATGCTATGCGTAAAATTGGTTTGGATATGCCTCGAGCAGGTATTGCCCATTCGCTTGAAGATGCTTATAAAGTCCTCGATGAAGTTGGCTTCCCTTGTATTATTCGTCCTTCCTTCACTATGGGTGGCACCGGCGGTGGTATTGCCTACAACCGTGAAGAATTCGATGAAATTTGTACCCGTGGTTTAGATTTATCACCAACTAGTGAATTACTCATTGATGAATCACTCATTGGTTGGAAAGAATATGAAATGGAAGTCGTGCGTGATAAAAACGACAACTGCATTATTGTTTGCTCAATTGAAAACTTAGACCCTATGGGCGTCCATACCGGTGATTCAATTACTGTTGCACCGTCTCAAACGTTAACTGATAAAGAATACCAAATTATGCGTAATGCCTCATTGGCTGTGCTACGCGAAGTTGGTGTTGAAACCGGTGGCTCTAATGTACAGTTTTCAGTTGACCCTAAAACCGGCCGCATGATTGTCATTGAAATGAATCCTCGTGTTTCACGATCATCGGCACTGGCCTCTAAAGCAACCGGTTTTCCAATTGCTAAAGTCGCTGCAAAATTAGCGGTTGGCTATACCCTAAATGAATTACAGAATGATATTACTGGTGGTTTAACACCTGCTTCTTTTGAACCTAGCATTGATTATGTAGTCACTAAAATCCCTCGCTTTAATTTTGAAAAATTCCCTAATGCTGATGCAACTTTAACGACTCAAATGAAGTCTGTTGGTGAAGTGATGGCCATAGGCCGAACCTTTCAAGAGTCAATGCAGAAAGCCTTACGTGGTTTAGAAACCGGCGCTGATGGTTTTGACCCTATGCTTGATCCTGAAAGTGATAATTGGAAAGAACAACTTCGTCATAACTTGCAAGTACCTGGCGCTAATCGAATTTACTATTTAGCCGATGCATTTCGTCAAGGTTACAGCATTGAAGATGTATTCCAACTGACCGCTGTTGATCCTTGGTTTTTAGCGCAAATTGAAGATCTTGTAAAACTAGAGAATAACTTTGCTGAATTAAGTCTTGATAAGATTGATCAAGCACTGATGAGGAAAATGAAACGCAAAGGCTTTTCTGACAGACGCTTAGCTAAATTACTAAATCTATCGGAAACTAGTGTCAGACAAAAACGCCATGAGTTTAATCTTCATCCGGTTTATAAACGCGTTGACACCTGTGCCGCTGAATTTTCTACTGATACCGCTTACATGTATTCGACTTATGAAGATGAATGCGAAGCCAATCCAAGCGAACGTGAAAAAATTATGATTTTAGGGGGCGGTCCCAATCGAATTGGTCAAGGTATCGAGTTTGATTATTGTTGCGTACATGCCGCTTTTGCTATGCGTGAAGATGGCTATGAAACCATTATGGTGAATTGTAACCCAGAAACTGTTTCAACTGATTACGATACCTCTGACAGGCTTTATTTTGAACCAGTAACATTAGAAGATGTTTTAGAAATTGTTCATAAAGAAAAACCAAAAGGCGTTATTGTTCAATATGGCGGACAAACACCGTTAAAATTAGCCCGTGATTTAGAAGCTGCTGGTGTGCCGATTATTGGAACTTCACCGGATGCCATTGATCTCAGCGAAGATAGAGAAAGATTTCAGCAAGCCATTGAACGCTTGAACTTAAAACAACCACCTAATCGAACAGCCAGAAATGCTGAAGATGGTATTCGATTGGCTGAAGAAATTGGTTATCCACTAGTTGTTCGCCCATCTTATGTGCTCGGTGGTCGTGCCATGGAAATTGTTTTTAACGAGAATGAACTACGTCGTTATATGACTGACGCAGTTTCAGTCTCAAACGAATCGCCTGTATTGCTCGATCGTTTTTTAGATGATGCCATTGAAGTTGATGTTGATGCCATTTACGATGGAGAAACCATTTTAATTGGCGGCATTATGGAACATATTGAACAGGCTGGTGTTCATTCAGGTGATTCAGCTTGCTGTATTCCACCTCATTCACTAAACAAAGAAATTCAATTAGCTTTACAAAAACAAATTGAATCTATGGCTAAAGAGCTCAAAGTTTTTGGTTTAATGAATACACAGTTTGCCATTAAGGGCGATGAGATCTATGTTTTAGAAGTTAACCCTCGCGCATCAAGAACAGTGCCTTTTGTTTCAAAAGCGACAGGGCAACCTTTAGCCAAAATTGCTGCAAGTGTTATGGCTGGAAAAAGTTTAAAAGAACAAGGCTTTACACAACCTGTTTCAGTTGACTTCTTTACAGTTAAAGAGCCGGTTTTTCCTTTTAATAAATTCCCTGGCTCTGATCCCATATTAGGACCAGAAATGAAATCAACTGGTGAGGCTATGGGTGTTGGTGAATCCTTTGGGGAAGCTTATTACAAAGCACAATTAGGTGGAAGCTCTCAAGCACCTCGTGGCGGCAAAGCTATTTTAAGTGTTAAAGATAATGACAAAGCCAAGCTACCTGAAACCGCTCGTGCTTTAATTGAGTGTGGCTTTGAAATTCTTGCGACTAACAGTACCGCTAGTACATTAATTAAAGAGGGTATTTTTTGCCAGCGTATCAATAAAGTTTTTGAAGGGCGCCCTCATATAGTTGACATCATTAAAAATGATGAAGTTGATTATATTGTTAATACTACTGAAGGTCAGCAAGCCGTTGCTGACTCTTTTCAAATTAGGCGTTCGGCACTACAATATAAAGTTGCTTATACAACAACTCTGGCTGGCGCTTTTGCTACAGCGAAAGCGATTCGTCATCAAACGCGCCAAAAAGTGATTTCAGTTCAAGAACTGCATAACCGTATTAAATAAGTACGATATTAAGCATCAAATAAATAACTGAGTTAAATGAGTAATAAAATTAATTAAAAGGTATTGTATCCATGGAATATACTCCAATGACCAAACAAGGTGCCGATGCACTGCAAGAAGAGTTAAATGATTTAAAACAGGTTCAACGTCCTCGAGTGATTGCCGCTATTGCTGAAGCAAGAGAGCATGGCGACTTAAAAGAAAATGCAGAGTATCATGCAGCACGGGAACAACAAGGCTTTATTGAAGGTCGCGTTCAAGACATCGAGGCTAAACTTGGTTCCGCGCAAATTATTGATGTTACTAATATACCTAATACGACTGGCAAAGTTATTTTTGGTGTTACCGTTGACTTAATGAATTTAGAAAACGATGATGAAGTCACTTATCAAATTGTGGGGGATGATGAAGCAGACATTAAAATTAATAAAATATCAATCAATTCTCCGATTGCTCGAGCACTCATTGGCAAAGAAGAAGGTGAAGTTGCTGTTGTCACAACACCTAAAGGGAAAGTTGAATACGAAGTAGTTGAGGTAAAGTATATTTAAGAAAAGAGTCTAACAAAACTGATACGAGAAATTTAGCCTTGATAGTAATCAAGGCTAATAGGTTAGATAAAACTACGTTCTATTTTAGATCGCCTAAAGATAAACTTAATCCAACACTGTCTCACCGATCACTTCCAAAACCATTTCTTCTAGTTTATCAAGATCAGGGATTGCTGCTTCGGCATCATCAATTTTAATATGCATTTTATCAGCATCAGATAACTCTTCGGTTTCGATCAGCTCAATTTTTTCTGCGGTTATATGGGATAAACGCGGAATACCTTGCACCACGATACCAAGATAAGGTAACTCACGGTTAAAGTTTAAAGTATGCACCACAGCAACACGCGATCGTTTGTTTGCCTGTGGATCACTTTCACCACGAATAACATCAATAGAAACTAAAGGAACTTCATGACCGCGCCAAAGCAAGTGACCTAAAAACCAGTTGGGCGTCGCATGGTTTTCTTTTTCAGAAAATAAACCGATATTACTGAAAGGTACAATTTCGGCAACACCTGAGTTAGGCAATAAAATATTCGTTCTAACTGTAGGAATCATTAAGCTATAAACTTCTTGTTGTTCATCGGCCATAGTACTTTTCCTATAAGTGATTTGCTATAAAATTTTTTCTATTCACTCTGCTAACCATTGAGACGTTCAACCAGTGTCTCTGCAAGCTGTTCAGGTGTTCCAACATAATCAGCTAAGTCATTATTAATGATTGCCTCTGGCATTGACGAGTTAGCACAAGTATCTACCGATTGAGCCCACACAACACCACCACGCTCACGCATTTTTTTAGCGCCAAGTGAACCATCTTCACCCATACCACTAAAAATAATGGCACCTGAATTCTTACCATAAGCTTTACTCACACTATCAATAACATCGTCAATACAAGGCGAATAAGGCTCTGTCCATTTTTGTGAACGGTCAACTAACATTGAGCCATCTTTTAAAAATGTTGTTTTTCCCTTTAATGGCGCAATCAATACTGTTCCTTGCATCATTTCATTACTGCCCGTGGCAATAGATACTTCAAATTGACTATTAGTTGTTAAGATTTCAGATAGGGTTTTAAGAAAATTTTCGTCAATATGCTGTGCAATGATAAAGCTTGCTTTAATATCTTGAGGGATACATTGTATAAAACGTTTTACTGCAGCAGGACCTCCAAGTGATGCACCAATGACCCAACAAGGTGTTAAATCTGTTTCATTACTGATAACAGCCTCTACAACTTCTTCAAACTCAACACCAGGTGCTTCTTCGTCCAGCATG
>CAYPMT010000125.1:0-6572 GCA_964411875.1 uncultured Kangiellaceae bacterium | reverse complement strand
GGTACTAAATGATCAGCTCGTAGGTCAAGCGGGTAAGCAATCGCCCGATGTCCCATGGATTGAATCACTTCGAGTTTGCCTGCTTCATAAATAGATCGACCTTGCAGAGGTTGGTCATAAAAAACCGATAGGATGTCGCCTTGAGTAAAAACATCAGATTGACTCAGCAGGTGAATATTATTGCCAACAACTTTTTCAATTCGGCCAGCTAGTTGACCCTGATGAATATGTTTTACGGCTTGTAAGGTTAAATAGTTCACCGCCGCTAAAAAGGCCTGCCCAGGTGGTGTTGAGAGGTAGCGATTAGTGATGGTTTTTTGCTGATTAAAATCACTTTGTGGTTGAGGTGATTGATTCAGGTCACAATCTGACAGTCTCATAGTGATACCTTTAGATAAAATAGTGTCCTTAATTTGTTCGCCAATAATTTTCAAGGTTAACTCAATTTCAGCTGGCGCAGGGTGTTGTTCATTGCGAGTTGGCCAAGCTACTGAGCTTTGCCACCAATTATCGGCTGGATCATAATCATAGGGTAGTTGATAACGTTGGATACTTAATTCAAACGTATAATCGGCTTGTTGCTTGGTTAAGCGAAAATAGCGGCTGGATAAAATGGCATTATGATAAATATCATTAATAATGGTCGGTAGTTTACCGTGATAAAAATAACTGGCCTTTTCATTGCGGTTTTCAACGGGAATACCTGAATAGTTTTTGATGGGTAGCAGCCGAATATTAATGGGTTCATCAATAAGCTTTGACCAGTTTAAATGGGTATAAATTGAAGCATCTTGGTGGTCGTAACGATTTTGACCCATAACTGAGTTTTCTTCAGCCATTGCAAGCCCATGGCAAAACAAGCTCATTAAAGCGATTAAGAGGATGAGCTTTTTATCTAAGTTATTTTTTTGCTGTTTAGCTAACTGACTGATAAATATGATTAATTTAACTTTATCCATAAAAATTGATTCTGGCCGAGTCTAATTGATGTTATCGGCTGATTAGAAGGTAAGTTTAATTTTATCGTTAAAGACGGGCGATGTTTATGGCTTGTTATCGGTGTTTATAAGTCGTTATATAAGAACAACTAGATAAAAGTAACTCGATAAGAAGGTATTCTATTTTAGAAGGGGGGTGTATTTAAACTCATTGACATTCTTTTATGCCTATTATATTTTTCTCGTTAGTTCAAAAGACTCATCAACTCAAAAAGCTGATTAACAAAAAAAATAAAGATAAAACAAAGAGATAAAGAAAAAGGAACCCACTTGGCTAAAATTTCTGTCGTTATTTCATATTATAAAGCGTTAACCAATTTAAAATTAATTTTAGAAGCGCTAAATAATCAATCTTCCAGTGAATTTGAAGTAATTATTTCTGAAGATGATAATAATCAAGAAACCATTGACTTTATCCAATCAGATAATCACTTATATAGCTTTAAAATACTTCATGTTAATCAAGAAAAAGATGATGGGTTTAGAAAAACAATGATGCTAAATAAATCTATCCGAGCATCTAATACGGAGACCTTGGTTTTTATTGATGGTGACTGCATTCCTCATTATCACTTTGTTAAAGCTTATATTGATAATGCCCAAGATGGTGTTATGTTGAAGGGTAGACGAGTGATGTTGGGAAAAAAGATAACCAATAAAATTGTTAAAGATGGAAATTTAAAATCACTGACAACATCGGCTGTTTTATTATCCGATTCATCAAAAAAGAAAGAAGCTTTTTATTTAAATAATAAAAGCCTTATGTTTACCATGAAAGACAAAGGACTGTTAGGTTGCAATTGGGGAATACAAAAAAAACATTTAATCGATATCAATGGTTTTGATGAAGATTATATGAGAGCGACTGCTGGTGAAGATACTGATGTTGAGTGGCGATTGAAGCGAATTGAAATTGGTAGTAAGACAATGAAAAACAAAGCGATTGTTTACCACTTGCATCATGAGAGAAGTTATTCTAATGAGGGCATTCAAATTAATCGCGCTTTGTTAAAAGATAAAATAGAGAAAGATTTTTTTAAATGCCTAAATGGCTTGGAACAATTGGGTTAAGTTAAACTAAATTGTTTTTTTTAGCATTTCTTCAGTCGGTGATTGAAATGAGCCAGTTATTCGGTTAGCAGGCTTAACAATTTTAATTCTTAGAGTATCAACAAGCTCATTGAGTTGTTTTTTGTCAGGCTCAAAAACTTTCTTACCTAAGCCATCGACAAAAATATAACGTTGAGTAATTTCAGATATCAGTGATAGTGTTAGTGATTGCCATTTATCATGGTCATTTTTATAGGCGATTTGGACGCCAGGAATAAGATGGTCATAAATACGTTTTAGACCAAACCGCTGCTCTGAATTGAGTTTGCCTAAACGTTTTTCCTCTTCTTTCCGCTCTTTTCTTAAGCGCAACATTTTTTCCTGTTGAATTTGTTGTAAGCGTTTTTCTTTTTCTTCTTGTTCTCTAATCTCTTGCTTTCTTGCTTCTTCTAAATTGATACGCAGTTGCTCTTTTTCAGCAATTTTTTTCTTTTCTAGCAAAAATTTATCATGCTGGTTTTTGAGAATTTTAACTTTATTTTCAAGGGTTTGCTCTAAGCTTTGAATAGCATCTTGATAATCAAAGTTTTCTTCTTCATAAATCGGCGAAAGGCTGCCGAGTGTTGATTTTGCTTCTATAAACTTTACTTTAAGGATTAACTCACCAGAACGATTAACAAAAGCTAACTGTTGTGTCGTATGGTCTATAACTAATAATTGGCATTTTCTTGCTTGTTCTGCTTGGACTAAATAATACCATTGGCCTTCTTTTAGGTCTTGCAGTTCGATATGCTCTATTTCTTGTTCAGGTTTTTCCCAAGAGTTAAACTCATCTTTTTCATAGGTTTCATCAGCAAAAATATTGGCTGAGATCATCATGTCATGTTCAACTCTTTCGCCTTGAAGCTTTTTGGTATGTAATTCTTCAACTTCAAAAAAGAAGCTTTTTGCATATTCTTGAAAGCAATTGTTTTCTTCAAATAAAGCATAAATGCGTTTCATTGCATCAGGAACATCAGCATTAAAACGATACTCGTAATCGTTATCTAAGCGAGGGTAGGTAATACTCCAAATTAAAGTATCTACGTCAGTTAATAACTGTTGGCAAGGCTTGCTTTGTAAACCATGTTTCTCGATGGTTGATTTTAAAATAGGTGATATTTCATTTTGAATAAAGTCGAGCAAAAAGACCGGTATTTCTTCATCAGAGGTTTTGCTTTGAATAAGTTGGTCGGTGTGTTCTTGAGCTTGTATAACCCGAGATTCTTTTTCTAAGTCATGGAATACAAGACGGGTATTGTGATTGATTTTTTCGCTTAGTGATTCAAAGTAGTTATCAAGTTCTTTGTTAGTTGATGCAAATAATTCACTGGTGACTCGCTCGGTATTGGCAATTCGATCGACTAACAACTTGATAACACCAGTAAAGATGTTAATTAACTCGCCAGCATCCGGCTGAAAATAATTGGAGAGCTTAATGATTTTATTTAGAAATAAAACCGCAGGGTGTTTGGGGTTATCAAGAAAGCTCAAATCGTTTAAAGACAAGCGGGTAAAGGCAATTTGTAAACTATTAAGAATATGATATTGCCCTGGTTTGTAATTAGAGTGTTCTCTAAGATAATTAAATATGATTTGTACAACTTGTAAGGCATTTTTGTCATAAGGAGCAAGAGGCCTTGCTCGAGTTAATTCAACGCTATTCAATAAACTGAGTACACAAAGAGAATTAGATTGATTATCTAGAATTTGATTGGCCAAATAGGTCATGACTGATGAAAGGTCATGGGTGGTGATAACCTCTTCTCGCCAGTCACCTTTGCGGGTATTGTAGAAAATCTTTTCTTCAAGATCACGAGCTTGCTTGAGGCGTTTTCTGATTTGTTTAGATGCTAATAGTTGTTTGGACATTAAGTGATACTTTTACCAGGTCAATATTGTAAATACTTCTATCTAAATAACTTATGTCTATTTGACTGAGAGCTAATTAATCTTTAATTAGTTGAGCCTTTAAATTACTTACTTTTAGAAATTCGTATAAATATGAGAAATAAACCTTTGCCTCACTGCACCATTCTAGAGTAAGTTTTTGCAATATACTGTGAACTAGATAGTTTTTAGCGTATAAAGCAGTTAAAATATATCAGTTTTTTGAAGGAGAGCCGTTATTTGGTCTTCTTAATGATTTTATCTGTGAGAATCCTGAAATTATGCATTTTTTAGAGTTTGAAAGACCCATTGCCGAAATGGAGGCTCAAATTGAAGAGCTAAGGCTAGTTGATAGTGATAGTGGCGTTAATATTAGCGATGAGATTGAAAGACTTAAGCGCAAAAGCAAAGAATTAACAGAACAAGTGTTTTCCAATTTAGATGCCTGGCAGATTGCTCAATTGGCCCGTCATCCTATGCGCCCTTATACGCGAGATTATATTAACCTGATTTTTACTGATTATGATGAATTAGCTGGTGATAGAGCTTTTGCCGATGATCATGCGATTATTGGTGGTCCGGCCCGTTTAGATGGTCAGCCAGTGATGGTGATTGGTCATCAAAAAGGCCGTGATACCAAAGCGAAGATACTCAGAAATTTTGGTATGCCTCGTCCAGAAGGTTACCGTAAGGCTTTGCGTTTAATGGAAATGGCAGAAAAGTTTAACTGGCCAATTATTACTTTTATTGATACGCCGGGGGCTTATCCTGGTGTTGGGGCTGAGGAAAGAGGTCAGTCAGAAGCCATTGCGAAAAACCTAAAAGTTATGTCACAACTTAAAGTGCCTAGTATTTGCACGGTTATTGGAGAAGGTGGTTCTGGTGGTGCATTAGCTATTGGTGTTGGTGATCGAGTGAATATGCTTGAATACAGTACTTATTCGGTGATTTCACCGGAGGGTTGTGCTTCAATTCTATGGAAAAGTGCAGAAAAAGCCAGTGAAGCGGCTCAAGCCATGGGAATAACCGCGCGCCGTTTAAAAAAATTAGATTTAATCAATTCAGTGATTAAAGAGCCAGCAGGGGGAGCGCATCGTGACCATCCAAGGGTGGCCGAGAGTTTAAAGTCTCAATTGTTGGAAGATTTGCAGACATTAAAAGGCTTAACGACAGATGAAATGCTCGATCAGCGTTATGAACGTTTAATGTCTTTTGGTGTTCGGGATGAATGGAAAGAACAAGCCTAGTTATTTTAAGCTCGTCAGGTTAATCACGCTCATTTGATGAGTCTAGGGCGAGCGTATTTTTGAAACCTCAGTTATCAAATCTAGAAGCAGAACTACTTAAACATTTGCAGCCCATCAAGGACGAGTACCTTTGGATTGCTCTGAGTGGTGGCGTTGACTCAAAAGTCTTATTACATGCTTGCGTAGGTTTGCGAGACTCAGGTCTACTTAAACAAGTCTCGGCTATTCATATTAATCATGGCATTCAAGCTCAGTCTGAATCATGGCAGCAACAATGTCAGCAGGATTGTGATACCTATCAAGTCGAGTTGGTCACTGAAAAGTTAAAACTTTCAGCTAAAAAAAATATTGAAGAAGTGGCTAGACAAGGTCGTTATTCGGTATTTGAAAAGTTATTAAAACCCAATCAATATTTACTCATGGCGCATCATCAAGATGATCAAGCCGAAACATTGCTCTATCGATTATTGCGTGGCTGTGGTTTACAAGGTGCGAGTAGTATTCCAACAAGGAGAAAGTTAGGTGAGGGCGATCTATTAAGGCCCTTGTTGACGATTACTCGTGGTGAAATTGAAACCTATGCCAAGCAGCAAGGGCTGACTTGGGTGGAAGACCCCAGTAATACTTCGATGGATTATTCGCGTAATTTTTTGCGTCATCAAGTGTTACCAAAAGTAAAAGAAAAGTGGCCCAGTTATACAAAAACACTCAGTCGTTTTACTCAAGTGGCGGCAGAGCAGTCTATTTTATTAGAAGAAATTGCCCGAGAAGATTTTGAGCAAGTACAACAAACGAGTGAACTTGAAAAAATCAATTCGGCATTAGAAGAAGACTTAGTTACATTAGCAATTAAACCTTTAAAACAACTATCCTTACCACGCCAGAAAAACTTAGTTTACTTTTGGGCTAAGTGGCAAACGCAATTATCGCCTTCTAATCAAGAAATTGATCAGCTACTTCATCAGTTAGATGCCGCAGAAAAGAATTCGATTAGCATTAATTTTGCAGGCGCTATTTTGCGGAGTTTTTCTCAACAATTAGTGCTAACGAAAGCTAGTCAGCCGGATTTTTTACTTGAGAAAATCGCATGGGAAAATATTAATGAAGCATTAGTTTTGCCAAATCATTTGATGATTACGCCTAAAAAAATCTTGTCATCAGGGTTACGTCTACCCTGTGATGATGAAACCGTTTGGGTTGATGCGCGCCGAGGTGGTGAAGTTTGCCTGCCAGATTATCGTGATAAAAAAACGCCACTTAAAAAAATCTATCAGGAACTTAATGTGCCGACTTGGCAAAGAGAATGGTTACCATTGATCTATTTTAATCAAGAGTTAGTTGCTGTTCC
>CAYPMT010000124.1:0-6614 GCA_964411875.1 uncultured Kangiellaceae bacterium | reverse complement strand
GTTGGAATCAGGGGCTGTAAAGACGGTCTCTTGGGAAAGCATTAAAGAAGAAGTTGTCAGCTTGAACTGAAAGAATGTGTTCATTTAATTTAGGATTCCTTGAATGAGTAAAGTTAACAAAACCTTGGCTAATAGCTCAGCAACTATTTCAGAATTAAAAAAGAATCCAATCGAAGTGGTGTCTACTGGTGAAGGTTTTCCAGTGGCTATACTTAATGATGATCAAGCAGTTTTTTACTGTGTACCTTCTGAGTTATGGGAAGAGATATTTGATCGACTAGATGATGTTGGATTAGCCGTATTGGCTAATGGGCGAATTGAAAGGGAAAGCATTAAAGTTAACTTAGATGAGCTTTAGCGATTTTAAACTCTATTAAAAGTAGAAGATGCGACATTAAGTCGAGCAGCAAAAAATCAACAGTTAAAACCAAAGAACGAGCTGTCAAGGATCACTTTAGTGACAAATCGATAGAATCGAATTTCTTTTATAAAACTAGTGTGAGACGAATTGAATACGCAATAAATTTATAAGGTATTTTAAAGCAGCTTTAAAACGTATTTAAAAGGCTAGGGGCCTAATTCGTACTCAACCCATTCTAGATATAGTTATCACCATAATCGTCAAAACCCTCACTATCAGCAACAGACTCACTCGCTTTCTCTGCTTCTGATGCAGCTTTCTCCGCCTCAGCTTTATCAGCTGCAGTTTTAGCTGCTTTACGGCTGGATCTTTCAGCGCGAATCGTGCTGTTGGCTTTACGTTGTTCGTTTTTACGTGAGTTCTGAGTGTTTTGAATTTCTTCAAAGGCTGTTAACTCAGCTTTTGCCCATATAGTTGCTTCTTCCTCTGTTTTAAAATCACTTTGTGTTTTTGATACATTGGTTTTTTTTGAGGATACCTGACGAATAATCGAGGCACTCCAGCAAGTATCTGATTCTTTTGTTACTTGATAGGAATACTTTTTACTTTTGCTCATAACACGCAGAGTTCTTTGATAGAACAGTTTTAAATAAATGGAAGGCTAGACTTTTATGGATAAAAAGCCTTTTGAATAAGCCATAATTTTAGCACAACTAATATTGATAACGACTTAAGTTATGGCTGTTATAGATAACTGTCACATTACAATTATCAATCTATGCTTGTAATAATTGACAAACCATACATTTAGACATAAACTAAGTCTACAAAAATAATAAAATACCCTGCAATTTAAAGGCGTAGGTGTAGGAAGTTAATAATTGTTTTTCTTTCATAGGGTGTTAAGAAAATCAATCATTACAAGGAAAAGCGTTAAGAGTTTATTTAACGTTCAAAATGTATCGATATGATTTTTTCCTTTTTGGAAGGCTAAATTTATAGGCTGTTTTTAAATGGTTAACTAAACTTAAGATGAACTTACAAAATGTAATACAAGTTCTCTTCAAAAAACTAGCTTTGGTTGTTTGTCTGTTCTTTTCGGCATTAGCAGTCGCAAACTCTAATGTCATATTGATTCATCACCCAAGCGTAGTTAAAGAAGAGCTATCAGAGAATACGTTATTAAAAGCGTATGCGATGAAGAAAAAAGTATGGTCAGACAATACACCCATTCGAGTGTTTGTTTATCCAAATGATAGTGATATTCACAAATCATTTGTGAAGTCTTATTTGAATATGCACACCTATCAGCTAGACAGACTTTGGTATCGTCTAAAATTTAGTGGTACAGGTAAAACCCCTCAAGAAGTTGGATCCTCAGAAGAAATGATTCAAGCCATATTAAGCACACCTGGTTCAATAGGTTATGTTCCTGCCGATGTTATTAATGATATAGAAAAACTAATTGGTAAAGTGTATGTGTTGGAGGCGGAGAATGATTAAACGTTTATTGATAATTTTGGCAATCGCTCAACTAGTTCCTTTCAATATTGTTGCACTAGCATCTGACTTCAGCTTTAGTGGTTTCGCTAGTCAGTCTATCGTTGTGAGTAATGACAATCCATTTTTTAGCAAAGATACGGGAACAAACTTTAATTTAAGAGAGATCGGCCTACATGGTGGGTGGCAAGTTAAAGATGATTTTCGTTTAGCAGGACAAATTTTGTCGAGAAAGGCTGGAGAGTTGAATGACGGTGCTCCAGCTGTTGACTTTTTATTGGCTGACAAAAGTCTATACACATCCAACAATATTGATTTTGGAGCAAGGTTAGGACGAGTTAAGAGTCAATTTGGTTTGTACAATGAGGTTCGAGATGTACCTCATGCAAGACCTGGTGTATTTGTTCCTCAAGCTGTCTATTTTGAGTCATTTCGTGATTCTCTGATAGCGACTGATGGCGGGTCTTTATACCTTTCTATTAATAACAAACTGGGTGATATTGATGCTGCACTCTCTATAGGAGAAGCAAAAATTAATAATAATTTGATTGAATATCAATTGTTTAATGACGATATTCAAGGTGAATTCAATAAAGCTGATTCACTTTCTTGGAGGTTGAAATTCACGCCATCATTTTCACCTAACTCTTCAATTGGTATTTCTAACATTGATGCTAGAAACTTAAGTTTTGAAGATGGGGTTCAAATAACGCCAGCACTTGTAAACCAAATAATTCAAGGCAAGGCAACTCCACCGGTTGATAAAATCGACTCTTACGTTAAGGTGCTTTCACTACAACATGCGCTCAAAAAGTGGATTTACACTATTGAATACATGCATGTCGGTAATGAAATTTCATTTGATCAATCTCTTGCACCTATTTTTAAAAGCGACACAGAGTCCTACTATGCTCAGGCTGAGTGGTTGTTTAATGAAAAACTTACCTTTTACGGTAGGGCTGAAGCGCTTTATTACGATAAATCAGATAAGTACGGTAAGAAGTCGGCAGCAAGGTTAGGAGATAATCCGCTTACAAAATTTAATGAAGCACTGACTGTCGGGGCAAGATATTACTTTACTCCAGACTTTGCCTTAACTGGAGAGTTCAGTAAGAACAAAGGAGCGGCGTTTATTAATGGTCATGGGGATATCAACTATGACGACCTTCAAGAAGACTGGGATACATTAATTTTTCAGCTTTCTTACCATTTCTAATAGGCGGATAAGCATACATTGTTTACCAAGCACATCAGCTTAAAATGGAAGGCTCTAGCCTTCCAATTTATTGTTTTAACCTTATTGACTCTGGCATGGGCGTGGGTGACTACAGACAAACAGATCAGTCTTTTCAATCAAGAGTTACGAGAAACTCATAAAGAGCATACAGTCATCTTAGGATCGTCAATTGATGACTCTTTAGTCGAACTGGAACTGTATTCTCAGTTGATTATCAATAAGGTTTTTGCGGTCTTTACAGGCGCTGATGTAGCGCCATCGAGTGATCAATTACAAAAAGAGTTGGATGAACAGTGGTTGCGAATTAACGTTACACTTGATGTTGATTATTTGTCTATCTATGATGAGTCATTAAGAAAACTTGTTCAAAAACAATCGATTGAAAGCGATACCTTAGAGGGATTTCAAGAAACTTTACAAAAAAATTTACAGCTTAGTAAGCTGAATGCGGCGCCTCAGAAGTTTATTTTTTGTAGAGAAGCCTGTTATTTCATGATTGTTGAACCCTTTATTACCAGTGGTAAACAACGAGGCTTTATTGTTCTTGCGCAAAATATCTCAGGCATTTTAGCCACATACTTTAATTTCTCTGCAGACAATGTTGGTATCTTAATTGGGGGTGAGAAAGGTGACTATGCTGAAGGAACTAAGCAAAATTTTTCTAGTGAACGTAAGTTTGTCCCTTGGGCAGTTAGTAATTACCCTATTATTTCCCCTGTTATTAATGCGTTTTTAGAAGGCCATGATTTACCTAAAATAGGTGAAAATAAGTCATTTTTTCATGATAAAAAACGCTATTTAATTAGACAGATTAATCTTACAGAAAAGGAGATATTGGGAAACCAAGTTCGTTTTGTTTCGATAAGTGATAAAACCAAAGATTATGCAGCACTAACTAATAATATTAAACGAGCCGCTATTTTTGGTTTGTTGGCACTTTTACTGTCAACACTCGTTTTACTTTACGCCATTAGAAGCCCAATTAATAAATTGAAAGAGATAGGCGAAGCGCTAAATTTAATGCCTAGAAAAATGTTTACCAAAGCATTAGATAAGCTAGATAATGATACGAAATATCCAGATGAAATTACGTTTTTGGAAACTAACACTTCTCGTGTTATCAAGAAGTTACAGGGTTTATATAAAACGCTTGATGAGAAGAATGTATCGTTGAATGAACAAGTGGCAGCGCTGTCTCGTTCAAGAGCATTTTTAACTCGACTGTTTGATAATTCGCAGATATTTATAGTTACTCAAAAATTTGATTCAACGATTCTTTCTAGTAACAAAAAGTTCGATTCTTTATTGCATGAACCTCCTAAACTGTTCAGTTCATTCTTAAGTGATGTTGAAGAGATTGATGAGTTTAATTTGCAAGTACAGTTCTTAAAAAATCATCAGATTGACGCATTTAGCCAACAGGTGAATACCCTAGATAAACGTAATAAACCTCTGATTACTTCCTGGACACACTCCATAGTTGAAGACGAGCAGGGTGATGAAATTCTGTTATCTATCGGCATGGATCAAACCCGAGAAAAGAACGCTGAAAGTAACCTTCGCTGGGTTGTTAACCACGACAGTCTCACATCCATTGGTAATAGAAGAGCGTTTCACCACGCCTTTAGCAAGATGATTAGTCGCTCCGAATCGGGTGCGTTATTAGTTATGGATGTTAATCGCTTAACTCAAATCAATGAAATTTACGGTCAAAGCGCTGGTGATCAAGTGCTCTTAGATGTTGTCGCTAAATTAAAAAAAGTGGCTACAAATGAGGATAGTATCTATCGATTTGCTGGTGATGAATTCACCGCTCTATTTAGAAGTGTTGCACCAGAAAAATTAACCACTTTTCTATTAGATTTGAATAGTGATTTTAACTCACCTATTGAGCTTGAAAATGGTCAAACAATTTCTTATACAATGAGCATGGGAGCTGCATTTTTCCCAGAAGAGGGTGCGGAATATAACGAAAAAAGTATTACTGCCAATGCAAAGTTAGCCATGCAAAATGCTAAGAAAAAAGGCTTGGGCAACTGGCAGCTCTATGATGCTAAAGATCAGCGTTTACAACAAATAAGGCGCGAGCACGATGTTATATTGTCTATTAAGCATGCGCTTAAACACGATAAGTTTGAACTATCGTTTCAGCCGATTATGAGTATTTCTGATAATGAGATTTCTCATTATGAGGCATTGATTAGGCTCCAAGATGAAAGCAATAATAATGTGTCACCAGCGCTATTTATTCCAATAGCTGAAAAGACTGGAGAAATACGCGCAATTGATGAGTGGGTGGTAGAAAGCTGTCTAGCCACCTTATCCCAACTTAATAAGAAAGATTGTCAGGTTAACTTCTCCATCAATATCTCCACTCCCACCTTACAATCCAATGATTTTCCAAGGTTTTTGTTTGAATGTGTTAAACAGTACGGCATAGAACCTAGTTCTCTCTTAATAGAGCTTACTGAGACAGCTTATATCGAGAACTTTATGCAAGTATTAAAGAACCTAACGGCCATTTCTCAATTTGGTATAAAGCTGGCGTTAGATGATTTTGGTGTGGGTTTTTCATCATTTGATTATTTAAAAAAAATGCCACTAGACTATGTGAAGCTCGACGGTTCATACATCAAAAACATTGATCATAATAAGGACGATCAAATTTTTGTTAAAAATTTAACAGGAATGGTTCAAGCCTTTGGTATGGAAACAATTGCAGAGTTTGTTGAGAATCAGGCGATTCTTAACAAGGTCGAGGAATTAGGAGTATCTCACGCTCAGGGCTACCTAATCAGTAAACCTATAGCCCGAAAAGAGCTCCTAAGCCAATTAATAGATGATCAAGACCTTGCAGCTGGTTAGTTTAAATCCCTAAACCACAAAGGCAATTGAAAAGGTGTGGTTATTTATCCTCCTTCCTTATGTTTTTCTTTCTTCTTTTTTTAGCTCACTCAGTATTCGGTTATCCACTAGATTAATTTATGGAGCAATAGTAGAGTAAAACCGTAGACAACAAGTAAGCGCATATGTGGCTCAATAAAGAAAAAATAGTCGAGTCAGCGATTGCTAGTTATCGTCAGAGCTTATCCAGTCAGTGCCCAAATCATGTGATCATCGATGGCCTGTTTAATGATGACAGCCTATGTGAAGTGATGAATGTATTACAGGGAGAGCAAGGGACTGATAATTGGGAGACACAGAAGCACAGTTATTCAGCACTCTATGTGGATGCGGCTGAATGGGAAGCCACTAGCAAGGACCAACGTTTTGTAAAACGTGATCGATGGCAGCGAAAAAACCAAGTTAATAAAGCGCAAGAGTTTTTAGCATATTTAAGAAGTGCTGAGTTTCTAACAGTATTATCCGCAATTTTTAACGTTCAATTAACGGATGAAAACGTGGCAGAGACTTTGGTTAATACCAATTATTTCCGTCTTAATACAACAGACTTTGTTGAACAACACGCTGACGACTCGCCCGGCAGAGAAGTATGTATGTTGTTGTATTTAAACA
>CAYPMT010000123.1:0-6709 GCA_964411875.1 uncultured Kangiellaceae bacterium | reverse complement strand
CATGCTCTAAATCATGCAGATAAAAACGATGGGAGATTTCTAAATTACCCGTTCGTTGATTGACTAATAAGTTGGTATAGGACTCTTTTTGTTTGTGAGCATAAGCTGGCTGCGAAAATAGATTCGCAACCAAAATAAGAAGAGCTAAGCCAAAGGCTATTTTATTTAACATTATTTTTTCTTCTTTTTCTTTTTAGGCTTTTTCTTTTCGGTTTTAATATCTTGCATAATATCCCTTCTAATCTTGTCCTTACTTTTTTCTTTTTTATAGGATTCAACTCGTGAAGGAATAATACGTCTGGGATAATAATTGTTTTCTATATCAACATCAGCTGTTTCCCAACCTGGGTCAACGACTACAGAAGTTAACTCTTTATTTTTATCAACAATTAATAATCTGCTAACTTTTTTAGGACTACGACGCCAAATTTCTGCTGGAATATATTGTTCCTCTTTAGAACCATCAGCATATTCTAGCTCAAGAAGAATTGGCATGACCAAACCACCTAAATTAGAAAAATTTAACACATAGTAATTTTTATCTTCTTTCACGGCCCGCTCTAGGGTTTCTCTTTCCCAGGGGTCTAAATCTTCAAGCATTTGTCGATATTTATTGCGTTCTTTATTGGTAACGGTGAATACATCATGTTTATCATAAAAGTCTTTAATATCAGTATTAAGATCAACCCACAGTTTTTTGCCTTCTTCTTTATTTCTTTTTTCAAATAAAGGTTCAGGCTTTATTTCTTCTTCTTGACGTAATCTTTTATAATCAATATCCGGATTTTTTGTCTCTAAACGTAGCTTGTATATTTTATCAAGAGCAATATCCACATGATCCGTTGTATAAAACCACCCATGCCAAAACCAATCTAAATCAACACCGGAGGCTTCTTCCATGGTACGGAAGAAGTCGGATGGTGTTGGTCTTTTATTTTTCCATCGTTGGGCATATTCTTTAAAAGCAAAATCAAATAGGTCTCGACCTAATATAACTTCTCGTAAAATATTTAGCGCAACAGCCGGTTTTGTATAAGCGTTAGGGCCTAGTTTAAGTACACTATCTGATTGAGTCATAATAGGTACTTGTACATCGGACTTCATATAATCAACAATATCTCTTGGCTCTACGCCCCAATGAATATTAGGATCCCACTCACGGCTAGCGACACCATCTAAGAAACTATTTAATCCTTCATCCATCCATGTCCATTGACGCTCATCAGAATTGACAATCATCGGAAAATAATTATGGCCGACTTCATGGATAATAACACCGAGTAAAAAACGTTTTTCTGATAAAGGATAAGTGCGACTATCATCTTTTTCATTCCAGGTTGTACGAGGCCCATTAAAAGTAATCATGGGATATTCCATGCCGCCCACTGGTCCATTAACGCTGATGGATACAGGGTAAGGATAATCAAAGGTAAAGCGCGAATAAACTTCCATCGCATGAATAACAGATTCCGTAGAATATTTTTTCCATAAGTCACCACCTTCTTTAGGATAATAAGACATGGCCATCACTAATGGCTGTTCACTACCACCCTGATGGTAACCTTTGGCATCCCACATAAATTTACGCGACGAAGCCCAGGCAAAGTCTCTGACATTTTCAGCTTTAAAGTGCCAGGTTTTATTTTTGCTAGTTCCTCTTTTTTCATTATCTAATGCTTCATCAGCGGTAACAATAAATACTGGACGTTTGGTTTTTTCAGCTTTTTTCAAGCGCTTACGTTGCTTGTCTGTCAAAACTGCTTGAGGGTTTTCTAACTGACCCGTCGAAGCAACAATATGATCAGCCGGAACAGTAATTTTCACATCATAGTTACCAAACTCTAAAGTAAACTCACCTCGACCTAAAAATTCTTTGTTATGCCAAGCTTCATAGTCTGAGTAGGAAGCCAAACGAGGAAACCATTGAGCCAATAAAAATATATCATTACCGCCTTTACGTTTATCATCGGGAAAGTGCTCATAACCAGAGCGACCGCCAACGGCATCCTCTTCAATAATATTAAAACGATAGTTTAGGTTGAACTGAAACTTTTCGCCCGGTTTCAATGCTAACGGTAAGTCAATCCGCATTTGTGAGCCAACAATAGTATGCTCAAGTGGTTTACCATTTATATCTACCAGGTTAGATAACTCATAACCAAAACGATTATCATCATGTGCCTGTAACCTTCTTAACTCTCCTAAGCTAATCTTGGCAGGTTTTTTCCCATCAGGAGCTTTAGTTGATGGTCCTCGTCGGCCAAGGCCACCAAAATCTGTTGTCATTTGAGACATGGAATCCTTTTTAAAACGATTTTGCTCCAATTGTAGCCATAAATATTTAAGGCTATAGGGTGAGTTGTTGTGATAGGTGACGAACTGCTTTGCTGATAATTGTCTTTTGCTTTCATTTAAGACCACATCGATTTGATAATCAACTTGCTGCTGCCAATATTCTTTACCTGGCTCACCTGCCGCATTTCGATAATCATTAGGTGTTGGTAAAACTTCTTCAAGTTGGCGAAATTTATCTTCAAAATCACCTTTAGTTTGTTTAATCCCTGTAGCTTGTAAGCTACTGATGGCGAATATATAGCTAGAAATAATCGTTAAAAAAATAGGTAACGCTGACTTATAAAGTTTGATAGACATAAATTCCCCAATAAACAAATAGAACAATTAATTCAAATCTTAGTATTTGCTTGAATTTTGATATTTACTTGATGTTAACTTAACAACAGTATTAATAAACCACAAAACAACCTGAGGATTTTGTTTTAAAATAAATGCTGAGTCAAACCCTATTTATTGACTCAGCTGAAAATCACTCTAAATTATAATCTTCTGATTGCAAACTTAAATGAGAATCATTATTATAAGGCATCTTTTATAACTCTCAAATAGTAGATCTAATGTTAAAGAAAACTTTTATTATGTTACTGACTACAGCAGTAGCTTTCATCAACTTGTTTTCCTGTAGTTTCGCTTCTGAAGAAGTTAATGTTTACTCAGCTCGTAAAGAAGCTTTAATCAAGCCATTACTGGATCGTTTTACCAAAAAAACAGGTGTTAAAGTTAATTTAGTCACTGGTAAAGGTGATGCTTTATTAACTCGCCTAAAAAGCGAAGGCAAAAATTCTCCGGCGGATTTACTCATCACAACAGATGTTGGCCGGCTTTATCGAGCACATCAAGCTAAAGTGTTACAAAATATTTCATCATCGGTTTTAGAGGCACAAATTCCTCAAGCTTATCGTGAAAAAGAAGGCTATTGGTATGGGCTTTCTCAACGCTCTAGGGTCATTGTTTATGCTAAAAATAAAATTAAACCAGAACAACTAACCACTTATGAGTCCCTATCTGACGAAAAATGGAAAGGACAAATTTGCATTCGTTCATCAGGCAACATTTATAATCAATCTTTAATCGCTAGTTTTATTCAACATCAAGGTTTAAAGCAAACTGAAACTTGGTTAAAAGCTTTTGTTAAAAACTTTGCTCGCCCACCACAAGGTGGTGATCGTGACCAAATTAAGGCTGTTGCTGCCGGTCAATGTAACTTAGCCGTTGTTAATACCTACTACTTAGGCGCTATGCTGAAGTCGGATAAAGCGGAACAAAAAAATGCTGCCGCAGCGGTTGGTTTATTTTGGCCCAATCAACAAGATCGTGGCGCTCACGTTAACATTAGTGGTGCCGGTGTCACAACTTCAGCACCGAATAAGAAAAATGCAATTAAGCTACTTGAATTTTTAGCTTCGGATGAAAGCCAAGCCTGGTATGCTGAAGTGAATAATGAATACCCAGTTAATCCAAAAGTAAAAGTCAGTGACTTACTTACTTCTTGGGGAAACTTTAAAGCCGATAAGATTGCCGTTGAAAAGCTCGGTGAACTAAATGCTCAAGCAGTTATGGCTATGGATAGAGCGGGTTGGAAATGATTTTTAATTCATTTTAATTAAAGCATTTGTCTTCTTTATCAACAAAAAACTTTACTGTTAAAAAGCCTGTCAACTTTTGGCAGGTTTTTTTGTTTTTGGTTACGCTGCTTTTATGTCTTCCCGTTATTACCATTATTAGTAGTCTCTTTCAAAGCTACTCACCAGTTTGGCAACATCTAATTGATACAGTTATACACGACTATATTAATAATTCTTTTTTGCTCATGTTAGGCGTTGGTTTTGGCGCTTTTATATTCGGTGTTTCAAGTGCTTGGGTCACTGTTATGTGTGACTTCCCTGGACGAAAAATATTTCAATGGGCTTTGTTATTACCTATGGCAATGCCTGCTTATATTATTGCTTATACTTATACTGGTTTGCTCGACTTTTCTGGCCCGTTGCAAAGTTATTTGAGAGAAATTTTTAATTGGCAGTATGGTGATTATTGGTTCCCTCAAATACGTTCATTGGGTGGTGCTATTTGTATGCTTTCTTTGGTCCTCTATCCTTATGTTTATTTAATTACCCGAGCCGCTTTTTTAGAACAGTCCGGTAACTTGTTTGAAGTCAGCCGAAGCTTAGGCCAAAGTAGCTGGCAAACTTTTTATAAAGTAGCATTACCATTAGCCCGTCCTGCTATTGTCGTCGGAATTAGTTTAGCTATGATGGAAACACTAGCCGACTTTGGCACAGTTGAATATTTTGGTGTTAATACTTTTACTACAGGTATTTTCCGTACTTGGTTTAGTTTGGGCGAACTTAAAACCGCGACCCAATTAGCTTCATTATTATTGATTTTTGTTTTTTCATTGATATTGATTGAGCTTTGGTCTCGAAAAAAAATGAAATATTACGCAACAACTCGTGACAAAAAACATAATCGAATATTACAAACCTCTGGCTCACAAAATATAATTTGTTTTTTTATTTGTTTTATACCAGTATTTTTTGGCTTTATTTTGCCCGTGCTTCAACTAGTTAATTGGGCCTTTGATACTTGGCAAGAAAATTTTAACTATGGTTTTTTGGCATTAATCAGCAACAGTTTTTTATTAGCTATGGTTACTGCATTTTTAGGTGTTCTAATCGCTTTATTTTTAACCTATTCACAACGATTAAAGCCAACCAAGTTAGGCTTTATAGCTATTAAAACTGCCTCTATGAGCTATGCCATTCCCGCAACACTCGTTGCCATTGGTATTCTTATGCCCTTTAGTTGGTTTGATAAAACACTCGACCATTGGCTAAACCAACAGTTTAATATTTCACTGGGCTTATTACTCAGCGGTTCTTTATTTGTTTTAATATTTGCTTATGTGGTGAGGTTTTTATTTATTTCTATTCAAACTATCGATTCAGGCTTAACAAAAATATCACCTTATTTAGATGAATCTGCTCGCTCAATGGGACACTCCCCTTTTTCTGTGCTTAAGCGTATCCATTTCCCTTTGCTTCGAACCAGCTTATTAACCGCGCTGTTATTAATCTTTGTCGACATACTTAAAGAGCTACCAGCCACTTTAATTTTACGGCCATTTAATTTTAATACCTTAGCAGTAAGAGCATATGAATTAGCCTCTGATGAACGACTCGCTGATGCAGCTATGCCTGGCATAGCCATTGTTTTGATTGGTCTAATTCCAATTATTATTTTAACTCGACAAATTATTAACAAAAGGTAAGATAAGCATAAAGATTTTGACCTTTTATTTTTGCCAGGAATAAACTAGTTGTGAGCATTCAACTTAAAGTTAACCAATTGCATGTGAGTTACACAGGCCACTCTGTGATTAATAATTTAAGTTTACAGCTTAATAAAGGTCAGATTGGTTGCTTACTGGGTTCATCAGGCTGTGGTAAAACAACGTTACTGAGAAGTATTTCTGGTTTTGAGCAGTCCTCCTCCGGAAGCATTGAATTAGCGGAACATATTGTTAGCAATCAAACAACTCACATTTCACCAGAAAAACGTCATGTTGGTATGGTGTTTCAAGACTTTGCTTTATTTCCTCACCTGAGTATTAGTGAAAACATTGGTTTTGGTTTACAAAAGTTAACCACTCAAGAGAAGCAAACACGGATCAAAGCAATGCTTGATATGATTAACCTTAACCAATATGCGGATGCTTTTCCTCATCAGCTATCAGGCGGTCAACAACAGCGAGTGGCATTAGCCAGAGCTATTGCACCAAAACCAGATATTCTTTTAATGGATGAACCTTTTTCAAGTTTAGATGCAGAGCTTAGAGAAAAAATTGCCAGTGATGTCAGAAAACTATTAAAAGAAAATAATATGACTGCTTTATTCGTCACTCATGATCAACATGAAGCTTTTGCAATAGCTGATGTCATTGGTGTGATGCAAACCGGAAAATTACTCCAGTGGGATACCGCTTACAATTTATATCATAAACCTCAAACACCTTATGTCGCTAATTTTATTGGACAAGGTAGTATTATTTCAGTCTCAACTAATGAGCAAAGCGAACTCATTACTGGTATTGGAAAAATTCAGTACAAGCAAGATTTAAAACCCAATTGTACTTATGATCTTCTAATTCGTCCCGACGATGTTTTATACCAACAAGATAGCCCAATAAAATTAGAAATTATTGATAAACGTTTTCGTGGTGCCGACTATTTTTATCAACTTAAAATGCCTGACGGCCAAAAAATTCTTTGCATCACTCCCAGCCATATTAACGTTGATATTGGCGAACATCTTCCGGTCACACAAGACTTGCAACATTTGGTTATTTTTTCTAAAA
>CAYPMT010000122.1:0-6736 GCA_964411875.1 uncultured Kangiellaceae bacterium | reverse complement strand
TCTTGTGAGAGTTCGGCATTGAGTTCAATAAAGTGCTTTTGATCCTCGGGCAAATCGCCTTCTTCAAAAATAGCTTCTGCTGGGCACTCAGGTTCACACAAGGCGCAATCAATACACTCATCAGGTTCGATAACCAAAAAGTTAGGTCCTTCATAAAAGCAGTCGACAGGGCAGACCTCAACACAGTCAGTATATTTACATTTAATGCAATTATCGGTTACTACAAAAGGCATTTAATTCTCCAGGGGTTCTATTCTGAGCATTATTCTACCGGATAAATGGTCTAGGGTGAATGATAAAATTTGTTAATCAATCAGGTTCTTTTGCAGTTTATACAAAAGCTCTAAAGCCTGCTTGGGCGTTAATTCATCGACATTGATTGACTCAAGTATCTCAAGGCGTGGGTCGCTTTTGTTAGTCGTTGATTGTTCTTTTGGAAGCGTTGGAGGAGACTGTTCGTCTTGATGATGTTTACCTTGTTCTAAATGAGCCTGATAATCTTGTGCGCGTTGTGTGACTTGTTCAGGTACGCCAGCCAGTTTTGCAACATGAATGCCATAGCTTTTACTAGTAGGGCCAGGATGAATTTGGTGATCGAGAATAAGTTGTTCACCATGTTGAATTGCCCCGAAGTGTAGGTTTTTAATTTGTGGGTTTGATTGAGTAATTTGAGTCAACTCAAAGTAATGAGTCGCAAATAAAATCAACGGTTTTAATGTTTGGCTTAAATGTTCTAAAGTTGCCCAAGCGAGAGCGAGTCCATCGTAGGTGCTAGTGCCGCGACCAATTTCATCTAGAATCACTAAACTTTTATTGCTGGCGTTATTTAAAATATTGGCTGTTTCACTCATTTCGACCATAAAGGTTGAGCGACCACTGGAGACATCATCCGAAGCACCAATGCGGGTGAAAATAGCATCGAGCAGGCCAATAGAGGCTTGTTCTGCCGGCACATAGCAACCAGCGTGAGCGAGCAGGGCAATAATCGCTGTCATACGCATATAGGTTGATTTACCGCCCATATTAGGACCAGTAATTAACAAACTACTTTGTTTTGAATTAATGAGTACATCATTAGCAATAAAGGGTTGTTCTTGAAAAGATTCAACTACAGGGTGGCGCCCACCTCGAATATCAATCATATTGTTGTCATTGATTTGAGGGCGAACAAAGTTGGCTTCAATGGCAGTTTTTGCATAGCTATGTAGAACATCTAGCTTAGCAATTTTTGCTGCGGTATATTGTAAAGTATTAATATCCGTTTGCAGGCTGTCGAGTAGTTCTTGGTAAAGTTTTTTTTCTAAGGCAAGCGCTTTGCTTTGGCTCGATAAAACTTTATCTTCAAGCTTTTTTAGCTCTGGCGTAATAAAACGTTCGGCATTTTTTAAAGTTTGTCGCCGCGTATAAGTTACCGGGGCATGTTCCGCTTGTGCTTTAGAAATTTCAATATAAAAACCATGCACTTTATTGAAACCAACTTTTAATGTATTTATGCCAGTTTCAGCTTGCTCTTTTTGTTCCATTTCTTGTAACAAATCATTGGCATGTTCGGATAAATAATTGAGTTCATCAAGTTCTTCGTTGTAACCTGAGCGAATAACTTTGCCATCACGAAGTACCACTGGCGGATTATCAACAATCGCTTTTTGTAAAAGATCAAGGACATGACTATGAAGATCAAGTTTTTCTGCAATTTCAAAAAGTAGTGGGTTATCTTGTTGTTTTAACCAGTCAACTAACTCGGGCAAAACAAACAAGCTTTGCCTGAGTCCAGTTAAATCTCTGGGGCGGCTCGTATTTAAAGCAATGCGAGTTAAAATTCGTTGCATGTCTCTAATAGGATTAAGTATTTCACTAAGCTGTTCTAAGTCTTGTGTATCAATCAGTGCAGCAACCCAAGCCAAACGTTTTTCTATAGCTTCTGCATCAATTAAAGGCGCATGCAACCAGTTTCTAAGTAGACGGCAGCCCATAGCTGTTTGAGTGCGATTGATGGTATTAAAAAGCGACTTATCTTCTTCACCATATAAGTTTTCGGTAATTTCTAAATGTTTTCTTGTGTGAGTGTTAATAGCTAAAACTTGTTGGTTATTAAAAGGATGCATTCGACTTAAATGATTGAGTAAACTTTGTTGGGTTAGCTTGGCATAATTGAGTGCAGCGCCTGCAGCACAAATAGCCGCCGTATAATTTTGGCAACCAAAGCCATCGAGATTTTTCACTTTAAAATGCTGTAGCAAATCGGCATGATTTTGTTCATAAGAAAATTGCCAATCTTCTTGATATTTAACGGTGTAACCTTTTTCAATTAATTTTTCACTGTATTCATCGGTTGATAAAATTTCAGCAGGCTTTAATCGAGAGAGCTCATTAAATAAAGCTTGTTTGTCAGGAAACTCGTTACAATAAAACTGACTGCCAGCCATATCAATCCAAGCAAGACCATAGGGATACTGAGTTTTAGGTTTTTTTAAGTGATAGATTGCAGCCAATAAATTTTCTTTATCGGCATCCAATAAACTATCATCACTCAGTGTGCCTGGCGTGATTACCCGAACAACTTTTCTTTCGACAGGGCCCTTGCTGGTCATAGGGTCGCCAATTTGCTCACAAATGGCAACAGACTTACCTTGCTTGACTAACTTGGCGAGATAATTATCAACCGCATGAAAAGGAACACCGGCCATTGGAATAGGATTGCCATTAGCTTTACCCCGATGGGTGAGTGTAATACCTAACCAATCAGCAGCGCTTTGGGCATCTTCATAAAAGAGTTCATAAAAATCACCCATGCGATAAAATAATAGAATATCTGGATAATCTTGCTTAATAGCCAGATATTGTTGCATCATTGGCGTATGTTTGCTTTTATCCAAGGTTTTTGCTTCCAGTATTTTCAATTTTATTAGTGCTTTGGCGAAATAGAGATTTTACTTGAAATCGCCTTGAAACTAAAATGGTATGACATGAAAGATCAACAAACGTTAAAACAACTTGTCCTGCAGCTTGCAGAGACTTTAATTGCCAAGCAACTTAAAGTAGTGACTGTAGAGTCCTGCACCGGTGGATTGATTGGTAAGGTATTGACCGATAGAGCTGGCAGTTCTCAATGGTTTGCCGGTGGCTTGATAACATATACCAATGAAAGTAAACATCGGTTAGCTAAAGTACCTATGGAATATTTTCAGGACTACGGTGCCGTATCAACTCAAGTTGTTGAAGCTATGGCAATTGGCGCTTTAAGTTCATTTGATAACTGTATTAGTGTTGCGGTTAGTGGAGTTGCCGGCCCCGATGGAGGTAGTGAAGATAAACCTGTTGGCACGGTTTGTATTGCGACAGGCTTAAAAGAAAAGGGCGGTGAGTATAAGGTTAATGCTGAGCGATATTATTTTGAAGGAACTCGAAAATCAATTCGCAAACAAGCCGTTAAACAAGCATTACGTATGATATTTGAGTTCATTATGTCTGAGAATAAAAACTAAGCCAGCATCTCTCAATAAATCAGCTAGCTTGGTTTATTTTTTCCCGCGCCATTTCATCGGCAATCACATTAGTCGTTTTTCCATTGACTTCAGCCGTTTCAAAAACTTCGAGCAAGGTATTATAAATTTTATCAACTTGATCAAAGGCGGCTTGTTTGTCATAAACAGTGCCATCTTTTTCTAATGAAATGTTGATAATACCGCCGGCATTAATCACATAGTCAGGCGTATATAAAATCCCTTTTTCTTTTAACATTGTTCCGTGGCGATCTTCAGCAAGTTGATTATTAGCAGCGCCAGCAACAATACTGCACTTAAGTTGTTTAATGGTTCGATCATTGAGGGTAGCACCAAGTGCACAAGGCGCATAAATATCGACATCTTGACTGTAGATTGCATCTTTATCAACAAAGGTAGCACCGAAGTTATCAACGACGCGGTCGATGGATTCTTGATTAATATCGGTAATGATTAGTTCAGCGCCTTCGTTTTTTAGGTATTCACATAAATAATAACCAACATGGCCAACACCTTGCACTGAAACTTTTAAGCCATCTAAATCATCTCGCCCTAAACGATGCTTAGCGGCAGCTTTAATGCCTTTGTAGACACCTCGGGCAGTAACCGGTGAAGGGTCACCACTGCGGCCTTCTAAACCAAGTACATATTGAGTTTGACGATTCATGATGGAAACATCATCAGTTGTAATGCCAACATCTTCTGCAGAATAGTATTGGCCATTTAACTGGTTAATCATACGGCCAAAGGCTTCAAAAAGTGCTTCTGACTTCATGGTCTTTGCGTTACCAATAATGACCGACTTACCGCCGCCCATAGCTAAGCCTGCCATGGCATTTTTATAGCTCATGCCACGGGATAAACGCAAAGCATCAATAAGTGCGGCTTCATCAGAGTGGTAATCCCACATGCGGCAACCACCAACTGCAGAACCGAGTGCTGTTGAGTGAACAGCAATAATCGCTTTTAAGCCGGACTGTTTATCGTGGGAAAAAAGAATTTGTTCGTGGTTATCATAGGCTCTGAGATTAAAAACAGCCATTATGGAATCCTCTAGTCAATCAAATTAATGCTGGTAATATTTACTAAACTTGCGGGGGATTGTACAGAAATAGCTTTGTCTTGCAAGTTTGGATTATAGCAAGTTTAATAAGGTTACGGGCACAAGGTGTGCCCGTAACGGAAGGTTTTGAGTTTGCTCGATATAAAAAAGCTAGATATCGATAGACACAAATATCAACAAACTAAATGTCGAAAGTAATACCTTGTGCAAGAGTTGGTGTATCACCCCAAAAAATAGTATTAGTTTGTCGACGCATGTAGGATTTCCAAGAATCAGAACCAGCTTCTCGACCACCGCCAGTATCTTTTTCACCACCAAAAGCACCACCAATTTCCGCACCGGATGTACCGATGTTAACATTAGCAATACCGCAGTCACTACCAGCATAAGAAAGGAATTTCTCAGCATTAGTTAAATTTTGAGTAAATATGGCTGATGATAAACCTTGTGCGACACCATTATTTAATTCAATCGCTTCTTCAATAGTTTTGAAAGTCATAATGTATAAGATTGGTGCAAAGGTTTCATTTTGTACCACATCCCAATGATTTTCAGCTTTAACTAAGGTTGGTTGAACATAATGACCAGGACGATCAAGACGTGAGCCACCAAATAAAACTTCACCACCTTGAGACTTAACTTGTTCAATGGCTTTTTCAAAGTCTTCAATGGCTGATTCGTCGATAAGTGGTCCCATTAAGTTTTTAGTGTCAAGTGGATCACCAATAGTGACTTGTTTGTAGGCATTAACTAATGATTCAGTAACCTTTCCGACAATTGATTCATGAACAATTAAGCGTCTTGTTGATGTACAGCGTTGACCAGCTGTACCCACACCACCAAAGGCAACTGCAGGAATAGCATGTTCAAGTTTCGCTGTTTCATCGATAATCACTGCGTTGTTACCGGCTAACTCAAGTAGGCATTTGCCCATGCGTTCAGCAACTTTAACACCAACCATTTTTCCGATGACTGAAGAGCCAGTGAAAGACATTTTTTTCACGCGCTTGTCTTCAATAAATTTTGTTGCCAGCTTGTTAGAGCCAACAAACATGTAAAAGATTGATTTATAACCTTCTTTTTCGAGCACTTGGTTACAAATATTTTGTACAGCAACGGCAGTTAAAGGTGTTTTAGAGCTAGGCTTCCAAATAGTAACGCTACCACAAATGGCTGCGATAAAAGAATTCCAAGACCAAACCGCTACTGGAAAGTTAAAAGCAGAAATAACACCGACAAGACCAATAGGCTGCCACTGTTCATACATTCTGTGTTGTGGTCGTTCTGAATGCATGCTGTTACCATAAAGCATACGTGATTGACCAACAGCAAAATCTGCCATGTCGATCATTTCTTGAACTTCACCATCGCCTTCAGCTTTGCTTTTTCCCATTTCAAGTGAAACCAAGCTACCGAGTGCATCTTTATTTTCTCTCAAAGCATTGCCCATTTTTCGAACCAACTCACCTCTAAGAGGCGCTGGGATTGTTCGCCACTCAAGAAAAGCTTCTTCTGCACGGCTAATAATCGTTTCATAGTCTTCATCTGAAGCTTTGTAAACTTTAGCGATTTCTTCGCCATTAGCTGGGTTATATGAAGTGACAGACTCAGATTGACTGGTTGACCATTCATTGATGCCCCAACAAGCACCTGGGTTTGTTGGCTTTACGCCGAGTTTATTGAGCATGCTCATATTTTTTGCCTCGAAGGTTGAAATTAGTCGTTAATTTTAGGTAATTTTTATCAATGAAAGCAATAGCTTGAGGTTTTTTCTGACAAAATCAGCAAACATTAACCCCTGATAAATCGGACGAAAGATAACATTGCTTGTGAATAATATCTAGCAATAAATCATGATATTCGCTATCGGACTTACTTATCGCCATAGGAAAAGCAGGATGTTGTTTACCTTCCATTTTTAGGGCTTAATTTTCTAAAGTAAAGTCTTCAATCCGGTAATCCAAACCTCTATCTTTTAAGTACTCTAAAATGTACTCATAAGCACCAGGTTTAGAGCCGAGAATTTCTGGCACGCAGATGCCAGGCTCTAATGGGTTTTGTAAAAAATAATTCGCGACAGCTGTGGCAGTATAGCCGGAAGTTCTGGCGATAGAAGAAATGTTATTTTCTGTGTCGCCCTTATCCAGCATACGATAAATATAACGTCGGT
>CAYPMT010000121.1:0-6775 GCA_964411875.1 uncultured Kangiellaceae bacterium | reverse complement strand
CCGAAGCACTTAAGAAAGCTGAGGAACTTAAGAAAGCCGAAGCACTTAAGAAAGCTGAAGAACTTAAAAAAACCGAAGCACTTAAGAAAGCCGAGGAACTTAAGAAAGCCGAGGAACTTAAGAAAGCCGAGGAACTTAAAAAAGCCGAGGAACTTAAAAAAGCCGAGGAACTTAAGAAAGCTAGTGCAGGAAAGCCATTATCAAGCTTTTCGCTGACTAAAGATAAGTATGTTTCAGTTGGTTTAATTCCTGAAGTTAATTCAATCAAGGCAGGCGATACTTTTACCGTTGCTCTAAGGGTTAAAATGGATTTTGGCTGGCATACTTATTGGAAAAATCCTGGCGTAGGTATGCCGATCAAAATCAAATGGGATTTGCCAGAAGGAGTCGAAGCTGGGGACATTCAATGGCCAACGCCTAAAGTTTACGATATGTCAGGTGTAGTTAATTACGGTTATGGTGACGAAGCTTGGTTGTTAAATGAAATTAGGTTACCAAAAGGTTACACCGCTAAAACTTTACCACTTAAAGCAAAAATCTCTTGGTTAATGTGTAAAAGCTCTTGTGTGCCTGGGCGCGCCAAGCTCTCAACAGAAGTTGCTGTTGCAAAAACAGTTATCAATAAGACGCTAGCTCAACAGTTCAAAGTTGCTCGAGAGCAAATTCCTCAAGCGATTGAAGGGTGGAAGCTGGCTAAAAAAGCCAGTGATGATAAATCAATAATATTGACTTTAACACCACCAGCTCAATATAGCGGTGAGTTAAAAAGTGTATATTTTTTTGTTGAGCAGAAGAAAGTTATTGATAGTGATGCAAAGCAATTACTCAAAAAGGTTGGCGGCATCTATGAGCTAACTTTAACGAAGGGTAAAGAGCCGCTGCCAGAAATATTATCGGGGATCATTTCTGCTAAAAGTGGTTTTGATTCTAACAATGGTTCTTATCAAGTTAGTATTAAAAATTAAACGTATAATTGTTTTATAGAATAGAAGCTTACTTTCTGTTTTATTTTGGTTTGATGTTATTTAATTGGAGTTGATTTATGAAAAATAATTGGTTGCTCTGGAGTACTGTTTTATTAAGCTCAGTATTATCCTGCTCAGTGTTTGCTGAGTCAGCGGCTCAAGATGCCGCTGCCACAGGTGTTGATATGGGTAAATTAGTCGGAGTTGTCGGTTTGGCTTTTATCGGTGGTATTATTCTTAATTTGATGCCTTGTGTTTTCCCTGTTTTGTCCATCAAAATTTTAGGCTTTGTTCAGCATGCAGGAGAAGGCAGTTCAGCGGCAATAAAACATGCGCTTGTTTATACCTTGGGTATATTATTATCATTCTGGGTGTTGACAGCGATTATGTTAGCTATTCGAGCAGGTGGTGATGCGGTTGGTGTCGGTTTTCAGCTTCAGTCGCCAGTTGTTTTAGTGGTTCTTATTTATTTATTATTTTTATTTGCTTTAAATTTATTTGGTGTATTTGAGTTAGGCACTTCATTAACCACCATGGGTGGAGATGCTATCCATAAAAGCGGTTTATCGGGTTCATTCTTCTCAGGTTTATTAGCAACTGTTTTGGGCGCACCTTGTGTTGGTCCATTTTTAGGAACTAGCTTGGGTTATACTATGACCCAACCAAACTGGGTGGTTATATTGGTTTTCAGTGTGTTAGGTTTGGGTTTAGCCTTTCCATTTGTTCTTTTGGCTGCAGTACCTGGTTTAGCAAAATATATGCCGCGACCAGGTCGTTGGATGGAATCATTTAAAATGTTGATGGGTTTCCCTTTAGCCTTGGCAGCGGTATGGCTGCTTTATGTTTTAGCTGCTAGTTTCTTGCCTCTCGATATTGAATATTTATTATATACCTTGGTTGTTGTAGGTTTGGCTGCTTGGGTTTACGGTCGTTGGAGTGTGCCTGGTAACTCAGAAGCGGTTAGATGGGTAGCAAAAATATTTTCTTTAGTGGTTGTTGCCGGAAGTTTAGCTTATTGGGCTATAGGCGCAGATGATAAGGCTGCTTTAGCCAAGGTGAAAAAAGAAGATGAAATAGCTAAAGTTATTGATAAAGCTTTAAGAGAAAATGCGAGTCTTGTTGGCTCTAATTCAGCTTGTTCGACACCGGTAATTAAAGAAAAGCGTGAAGCAGCCAAACAGCGTGGTGAAATTTTTTGGGAAGACTGGTCTGAAGATTATGTTAAGCAGTTAGTTGATAAAGGTTGCCCTGTTTATATTGATTTTACTGCTGATTGGTGTGTCATTTGTAAAGTTAATAAAAAGCGTGTATTTGGTTCAGAAGCGGTTGTTAAGCGCTTTCATGAGTTGGGTATTATTACTTTGATTGGAGATAACACTGAGTTTAGAGATGATATTTCTGAGATATTAGAAGTGTATGAAAGGCCAGGTGTTCCTCTTAACCTGCTTTATACTAAAGGTGCTGAACCCTATGTTTTTCCAGAAAGCTTTGGTGCTGATGAAATGATGGAAGCACTTGATAAGATGTTTAATTAACACTTTTGGAAAAAACGTTTAAAACAAAAAAGCCTGGAGTATTCCAGGCTTTTTTTATGGGGGGTATTTAATAATTGGTGCTGTTTTTTTTTAAACTCTTTCAGTAATGAAAGATAGCCAATGTTTACCACCAAAAAGCTTTTCATGTAATTCATGAGCATCGATTTCATGACGGGTGCTTTTTAAACTACGCTTGATTTGTAATGGTAAGCCATAGTCATCATTAGGTGCTTCGGCTAAGTTAAGCACTTTAGGCTTATCGATTTCCATATCCATATCACTTTTAAAAATAGCTACTTTAGGGCGTAAACGAGAATTTTGAGGTTGCTCTATTACAATAGCTTTAGTGTTGTTACTTAACTCTACAAGGCTACCTGTTGGATAAATTCCAATGGCTTGAATAAACTCTTCAACCAATTCTTTTTGAAATAGACTGCCTCGTAAACTATATAAATGAGATGTCGCTTCAACAGGTGTTAAAGCTTCATTCTTGTTGCAAGGATTAATTAATTGCTCATAGTACTCAGCAATGCCTGCTACCCGCGAAAGAAAAGGAATACGATTTCCAACGAGTTGTTTAGGATAACCGCTACCATCATTACGCTCGCAATAAGCAGATAAAATATAGTTAACTTGATGGCTAGGCGAGAATATTTTCTGAGTTTCTTCTAGTGTTAGGCTAACATGCTCTTGATAAAGTGTTGCCTCTTGTTCTGTTTTTTGCTCAACAAGTAATTCTTCAGGTAGCTTTGACTTACCGATAGGCGCTAATAATAAAGCAATACCTAAGTCACGCAAATCGCGTTTAGATAAACCAAGATGACGACCAAAAATAATACTCCATATTGCACTACGAACAGCTTGCTGGTGTAAATCTTGATGTTCTTCATTGAGGCGACATAACCAAGCTAAAGCATCAGGATTACTGATTACACTTTTAACCATATTCGTTGAAGCTTGACGTACTTCAGTTGCATCAACATAACCATTGTCATTCATAGTGCGGTAGACGTTGGCCATTTGGGCGGAAACTTCGTCAAACATAAGTTTAGCTGTTTTCACTTCTTTAGCCAGTTTGCTTGAAATAGCATAAGACTCAACACTTGGTTTGAATCGAGCTTTTTCTTTCATCAGTTGAAGTGTTTTACGATCAAGCTCTTTATTGTTTGTTTGATTAGTCTTGGCGGTAGTAGTTTTTAATTTAATTGTCACATCTACTTTACTACGGAAAACATCAACATAAACGTTGTTACAATAATGGGCTAATAAATTTAGCTCTTCCTGTTTTGTGATAAAAAAGCCTTGTAAAGGGAATGGGGTTTGAACCCATGGAATATCGAGCTTTGAAATGTACATGCCGACTTCTAGGTTTTCGACAGAGACTTCTTGTGTAGTAAGATGCATTACCGGGTACCTCAATTGTTACTAACCATCCCGAGAATAAAATCATTCCTTTGGCGTAATGTTAAATTTACGCTAAATACCGACTGAGATCCTTGAACCGAGTCACACTATTTGAGATATTCGGGTTTGATTAGATTTTGAAAGAGTAACTTAAGTTAAGTATTTGCTGTTAAATTTAGCTGATTAACTTAAGTTTTTTCGTTGAATTTGTCTGAAAGTTAAAAAAGTTATTAAAAATAACAGGTTATTTACTTTTGAAGATAAAAGATAATTTTGTCTATCTATCTGTTTTAAAAAGATAATTTTCTCGCAACTTAGAATAAATTGGATTAGAATGAGCTCGATTTTTTATACAGGTTAATACCATGAAGTTTGTTCTTAAACTCTTTCCTGAAATTATTATTAAAAGCCGCCCTGTGCGTAAACGTTTTACGTCGCAATTAACCAAGAACTTGCGTAAATTATTAAAGCCGCTTGATGAGACAATTGAAGTGGTTAGTTCATGGGATGCTATAGAGGTTATTTGTGATGAGGCGCGAATCCAAAATGCTGAAAACCCGCATTTAGAATCCCAAGTTATTGAAAAGCTTAAAAATACACCTGGCATTGATCTAATTTTAAAAGTTGTTACATATAACTTTAATAACCTTTCAGAAGTTATTGATATTGCAGTAAAAGATTTTTCAGAAGGCTTAGCTGGAAAGACTTTTTGTGTCAGAGTTAAACGAACCGGTCGACATACTTTTAATTCGATTGAAGCCGAGCGTCAGATAGGTGGAGCACTACTTCAACACAGTCAAGCAGCCGGGGTAAAACTGAAAAACCCGGATGTTGTGGTGAATTTGGAGATTAAGCAGGAAGAAGTTTATATTGTCGCATCACGTATTCGGGGATTAGGGGGCTTTCCAATCGGCCAGCAAGACTCTTGTGTGAGCCTTATTTCTGGTGGATACGATTCTTCAGTCGCCAGTTATTTAATGATAAAGCGGGGCATTCGCACCCATTTCTGCTTTTTTAACCTAGGTGGCATGGCCCATGAAGTTGGAGTAAAGCAAGTTGCTCATTATTTATGGGAAAAATACTCGGCATCTCACCGAGTGCTTTTTATTAGCATTCCGTTTGAAGCCGTAGTATCAGAAATACTTAACACTATTCACCACAGTCAAATGGGCGTTGTACTAAAACGTATGATGTTAAGAGTTGCTGAACAAGTTGCTAATGAGTTTCATGCGCCAGCTTTAGTGACGGGTGAGTGTGTTGGCCAAGTCTCCAGTCAAACCATGGTTAATCTTTCGGTTATTGACCAGGCGACTAACCAGCTAACCTTAAGACCGTTAATTAGCATGGATAAACAAAGCATTATTGCCTTGTCGCGAGAAACGGGCACAGAGCCTTTTGCTGCGGTAATGCCAGAATATTGTGGCGTGATTTCCGATAAGCCAACTACTCGAGCAAAATTAGGACGAATTGAAGCGGAAGAATCTAATTTTGATTTTTCGGTTTTAGAGCAAGCTTTTACTGATCGAAAAGTTGAAAACGTTGATGAAATTTATCAGTCCACACAAAATATTGAGCAGGTTGAAATTGTTAAATTGCCACAAGCTTCTGATATTGTTATTGATATTCGTCACCCTGATGAAGCGATTATATCACCGCTGTTTTTGACTAATAATAAAGTGATGGTAATTCCATTTTTTAAATTGCAAGCGACGCAAGAGTTAGATAAAGAACAATCTTATTTACTTTATTGTGATAAAGGTGTGATGAGCCAGTTACAAGCTGAAGAATTAATTAGCAAAGGCTATCAAGTTAAAGTTTATCAGCCTTAACACCCAATATTATCTCCTCTGGCATTTTCATGAATATCATCCCCATTGGTATCTTTTGAAAGCCTGACTCGGCCAGCTTTGGTAATAAATAGACCTCGAGCAAGTTTTGGCTCATCAGCATAACAATATTCAAAACTACCATTTTGGTGATTAGTAATACCGGTTTGATGCCACTGTAAAGAATTGCGTATGCCAAAAGCTCGCCAGCGTAAACTAATTTTTTTATTTTCTATCTTATGTTGTTGCAGCAGTTGATCATTCTGATTAAATTGACGATCACCATTAAAATCAATAAAAGCCATATAACCCTGGCTCCATTCTTTTGTGCATATAAGCCCATTACCACTGGGACAAATAGTCACTTTCTCAGAGTGGTTAATAGCGGTATTACGTGTGCTTCTTAACAAACCACTTAACGCATTAACCTCAGCGCTTATTTTTGTTCTATCAATTAAATTGTTAAAGGAGGGGAAACTAATATTGGCTAGAATAGCGATAATGGCAAGGGTAATGATTAGTTCAATTAAGGTAAAAGCAGACTGATGAGAGTATGGTTTATCTATTTTTTTAATACGGTTATTTATATTGCAATTGATAGCATTCATATCCAATCCTTGGTTATTATTATTTAATTCACGCAAGAGATTAACAAAAAAACTTTTAGACCGTTAGAGATTTAGTGGAGGTTTTTTGTAAGAGATTAACCCTATTAATCGTAAGCATAACTAATGTCAAAAGCTTAGGCTTTTTAGCTGTATCCATAATTTACTCTCTTGTTTTTAACGACCTATAAAAGTAGCTCAATTTGATTGATAATGATCTATATGGCAATATGTTTTTTAACGCATTGAATTTATTGGCTTTATTTGCAATGCTTTAGTGATCTATATTTTGTTTGCTATATAGATCTCCCTTGTAGTTTTCAAAAATATCAGTAGGTCATTGATTTATATGAAAAAAATTATTTTTATAGAAAGTACAGTGGTAAGTTATATCGGTAACACCGATATAATCAGCTGTTAAAGTCAGCTTGTTTAAGGAT
>CAYPMT010000120.1:0-6853 GCA_964411875.1 uncultured Kangiellaceae bacterium | reverse complement strand
AATTATACTGGCTTCTCGAACACTGTCAACCATTTAAAACAATTTATATTTATTTATTTTTAACTCGTTAAAAATTGTTCTTTTTATAGGCATTTTTCAGCTGATTTAAGTATGAGTTAGATAAAATATTATGATTAGATGCCAGACTAGTTAAATTTAGCCTGGTTCTAAAAAAATCAAATCAATTGATTTAACGATTATGGTGAGTAGATTAGTGGGCTTTAATGAACAGATGGTTTTTCTTTTTGCCCAATTTAACTAAAAAGAAACGAGTATAAAGCGCTTTGCTATCCGCAAATATCGCTTTGCTCTGCATATTGTCATCAGCACCTTTGGCTTCGCCATTAACCAATACAGCACTACGCCCTAAAGCATCACGCGCTTCACGCGCCGCTTTGACTAAACCACTGTCAGCAAGAATAGTGGTTAATGGTTTATCCGCAAAGTCGGCAGGTAAATCTGTTGTAGGTAAGCCATCTTGCGCTAATTGTTCAAAATCACTTTCGCTCAGTTCACTTAACGAACCATCAAACATAGCTTGAGTAATTCGCTTTGCGGCCTGTAATGCTTCTTCGCCGTGAACAATTTTAGTCACTTCTTCAGCTAGAATACCTTGTGCTGCTGGACGCCCTTGCGCTTGTTTATCGGTTTTTTCAATATCAGCAATTTTTGTTTCTGTTAAAAAAGTAAAGTAACCTAAAAACTTGTAAACGTCGGCATCAGCTGTATTAAGCCAAAACTGGTAAAAGGCATAAGGACTGGTTTTTTTAGGATCCAACCAAATGGTCCCAGATTCCGTTTTACCAAACTTAGTACCATCCGCTTTAGTCACCAAGGGCAAAGTTAATCCAAACACTTGATTACGGTTCATTCTACGGGTTAAATCAACGCCACCGGTAATATTACCCCATTGATCGCTTCCACCAATTTGCAATGTGCAAGCATAGCGTTTGTTTAATTCTACAAAATCATAGGACTGCAAAATCATATAGGTAAATTCTGTGAAAGAAATACCTGTACCTTCTCGTTCAATACGTTGTTTAACCGATTCCTTTTGAATCATCGCATTTACTGAAAAGTGCTTGCCTATATCACGCAAAAAAGACAACAAATCAAGATTTTCAGTCCAGTCGAGATTATTGGCTACAATTGCCGCATTATCCCCGCAATCAAAATCAAGAAATTGGCTAATCTGATTCTTTAAGCTATCAACCCAATCGGACACAATCTCTTTAGAGTTGAGTTGCCTTTCACTAGCCTTAAATGATGGATCACCAACCAATCCAGTCGCACCACCAACTAACGCAATAGGCTTATGACCGGCTTGTTGAAAGCGCCTCAAAGTTAGTAATGGGACTAAACTACCTATATGCAAACTATCAGCAGTTGGATCAAAGCCAGAATAAACAATCTTCATACCTTCATTAAGATGGTCTTTTAATTCATTATCAGACGTCATTTGTTGGAGCAGACCGCGCTCAGTTAAGTCATTTAATAAATCATCTTGTGGCATATTTGTTCCTAGTAAAACATTTTGTTGCAAACTTTTTCTGTTAAAAACAGGTAGAATAACGAAATTAGTAGAGCAGTATTATGTCATAACCAAAGATTGATTGGTTAATTAACATTGACCTGAGTATTCCAAAAAGCTATCTTAGGCACGCATTTTATACGGAACACATCGACATATAAATACACGTAAGTAAAAGTTGTATGATAAAACACGATTACAAACCACATGGTCATAACGATTTTTCAATTTCTACCTATTATTCAAAACAGATCCGCTGGTTAACTCACCCCTTTCTTTTAATTGGTACGGCAGCTGGCATTTTATTACTTACTATACTTTTATTTTCTTCAAAAAAAGATAGTCTGTCATCTGACACAGATTCGTTTGAGTCAATTGAGTTAACAATAAATAATCAAACCACTAGTCAAGAAGTAAGCCAGGATACAAGCTACTCGGCTCCAATTAGTATACCTCTTGAAGTGAAGCCCCAAGAAAACACCCAAAACTCAATTCCTGAGCTTAAAAGCCGAGCAAATTGGAAAACTGAAGCGGTTCAAAAAAACGACAATTTATCCAATATTTTTAAACGAATAAAACTAAGCCCTCAGCAACTCCATAAAGTTGTTAGCTTAGATGACAATACCAAAATGCTAAAACGCTTACGTCCTGGTGAAATTATTTCTTACCAAACAGACAATGACAATAATCTTTTAGGCTTGCAGTATATTATTAATGCTCAAAAAACACTCTACATTGAAGCTCAAGGCGATAGCTTTACGAGCCGAATAGAAAGTAAAGAAATTGAATATAGATCAGCCTATATCGGTACAACTATTGATGATTCATTGTTTTTGTCAGGTAAGAAGGCAGGAATGACTGACAACCAAATTATGCAATTAGCAGGAATTTTTGATTGGGATATTGATTTTGCTTTTGATATTCGCAAAGGTGATTCCTTTACAATGCTTTATCAAGAAAAATTTATTGATGGTGAAAAAATTGCCGATGGTCAAATTATTGCAACTCATTTTACTAATCAGGGAAAAGTTTACAGTGCTGTTCGTTATACTGACTCAAAAGATAACACAAGCTATTATACGCCTGAAGGCTTAAGCATGCGCAAAGCCTTTTTAAGAGCTCCCGTAAACTTTAAATATATTTCCTCTCATTTTAATCCTGTTCGCTTGCACCCAGTTCTTAAAACTATTCGTCCTCATCGAGGTATTGATTATGTTGCCCCAGTAGGTACACCTATCAGAGCGGCAGGCGATGGCAAGGTGATTACATCTGGGTACAATAAATACAATGGTAAATACGTTATTATTCAACATGGAAACAATATCGTCACCAAATACTTGCATTTATCAAAACGCACCGTTAGCCGTGGTAAACGTGTAAAGCAAGGTGACATTATTGGCAAGCTAGGTGGTACAGGTATGGTAACTGGCCCTCATTTGCATTACGAGTTTGTTGTTAATGGTGTTCACAAAAACCCCAAAACAGTTAAGCTTCCTAAGGCTGAACCTATTGAAAAGTCAGAGCTGGCTCGCTTTAAAGCACAAACTGCTGACTCATTAAAACAGCTTGCTTCTTATGAGTCAGTTAACAAAAAGTAATGTCTAAGGAATCTTTTTTTATTGGTTTAATCAGTGGCACTAGTATTGATGGTATTGATGTTGCCCTGGTCAAATTTGCTAATAACAAGTGCCATCTAGTCGAACATTATTTACACCCAATAGATAATACAATAAGACAACCATTAAACTCTCTCTGCCACATACAAAATTTAGCCCAGACTAAAATTAGTTGGCAAAATCGAATTGAGCTAATGGGAAAACTGGATCATCAACTAGGGCATCTTTTTGCTGAATCAGTTTTAACTTTATTAAAATCAAGTTCAATTGATAAAAGCTCGATTAAAGCGATTGGCAGTCATGGTCAAACTATTCGACATCAACCAAAACTTGAGAAACCTTTTACTTTCCAAATAGGTGACCCTAATATTATTGCCTATAAAACCGGCATTACAACAGTTGCAGATTTTCGTCGCATGGATATGGCTGCTGGTGGCCAAGGTGCACCTCTTGCGCCAGCTTTTCATCACGCTATGATGAGAAGTGAAAAAGAGAACCGCTTAATTTTAAATTTAGGTGGCATTGCTAATATTACCTTGCTTGAAAAAAATAGCTCGGCTCCAGTCATTGGTTTTGATACAGGACCTGCGAATACGTTATTAGACGCTCACTTTCAGTTGCATCATAAAGACACAAAAAATAATTTTGATTATAACGGTGAGTTTGCTCAACAGGGTAATACTAACTCATTATTACTTGAGTCAATGTTATCTGATCCTTACTTTAATTTATCGCCACCCAAAAGTACTGGCAGAGAGTATTTCTGTTTAAACTGGTTAAACGAACATATCAATAAAACAAAAGTATCTTTATCCCCTTCTTCAGTGCAAGCAACATTATTGGAGCTCACTACGACTACAATCGTCAATACAATAAAAAGGCTTAAGCTTAATGACTTTAAAATTTATGCCTGTGGTGGTGGAATGCATAATACTTTTTTAATTAAACAGTTAGGCGAAAAAATCAATCAACCCATTTATCAAACAAATGTTCTAGATATTGATGGTGATTATCTTGAGGCAATGACTTTTGCATGGTTGGCAAAACAACGCCTGGATGATAGCAAAGTTGATCTAACATCAATAACTGGTGCTAAATCCCCCCAAAGACTTGGTGCGATTTATCAAGCTTAACATTACACCTTAAGGCTAAGCCTTTTTTCTACCAGACAAAGCTGTCAAAGATGCGCCAACCACTAAAATGAGTCCACCTAAAAGACTTAGCCAATTTAATTTTTCTATTTGAATATAATCGGGGTAAAAGTAGTTGGTTAAAAAAGCAAAAACAATTGTCAGTAGCGGCGTAAGAGAAAGCATAGCACTAACTCTTGATGCCTCCCAATGTTCAAGCGCTTCAGCAAAACAGCCATAAGCAATTAATGTATTTAAGCAACAGTAAATTAATAACCACCATTGTAAATTAGACAGTTGAGTAATCGCAGAAAAATCCACACCAGGTAGGAATAATAAGCTACTTATCAAATAAATAATTAGCATCACCTGCTGTGAACTATAAGCCATTAGTAACTGTTTTTGAGCTAAAGCATAGGCTGCCCAAGTAATTGCAGCAATAATAATGAAAGCCATACCCCAAAGATAAGTTTTATCTGTTGAAAGAACACTTTCAATTCGATGATTAAAAAACAAAAATAAACCAGCCAAAAAAAGGCACATACCAGCCCATTGCAACCAATTAAACTTTTCATTAAAAAAAACCAGACCACCAATTAATAAAAATAATGGTGCTAACTGTATGATAACCTGCGCTGCGCTTGGCGTTACTCGATCTAATCCCATTAGATAAAATAAATAGTTGCTACTCAAGCCTAAGATAGCCATAACATACAAAAACAATCCTTTTTTTTGCTTAAGCCATTTGATGTTTGGTAATGATTTTTTCTTTGCTAACAGTAACCAAGTCAATATGGCTGCAGCTAAAAAACGATACCAAGAAACGGTTATAGCATCCATGTTCTGCAAAAGCCCTTTAAGTGCTATAGGCAAGGTTCCCCATAAAAAACAGGTTACTAAGGTAAGCATTAAACCCATTTTCCAGCGGCCAGATGATTGGTGCAATTTACTTTCTCATTTAAGCAATAATTGAAGGATGAGCATAATAGTCGTTTAACACCAATAAAACCATAACAAATTCTTTTGTTGAATGAATGGCTAGATGCTCGGTGGTAATTTAAAAACTTTATTTGTATGATGAACTGGACATTCAAAAGCTAAATAACAAGCAGTTAGTTGTAAGTTTTTCTGGCTGTTCAGTTTTTCTGGTTGGGCGTATAAGCGATCGCCAATAATTGAATGCCCTGTATTAGCAAGATGTTTTCTAACTTGATGTTTTCGACCTGTTTCAATTTGCACTAACAACTCAGATTGATTTTTTTGCGAGTCATAGGTTCCTGCTAAAATTATCGTTGATGCTGGCTTACCATCAATAGCTATATCGATGTTACTAATACTATCAGGAAAACAACCATCAACAATTGCACAATAATGTTTTTGTACTTTCCTTTTTTCAAATAACAATGCTAATTGGCTAGCCACTTTTTTTGAGTGTGCTAATAAAATTAGTCCATTAGCTGCTCGGTCAAGCCTATGTACGGAAAAACAAGGTCTGTTTTGAAAAGCATATAGCTCAACCCATCGAGCAATCGAGTTATGATCACCCCACTTAGTTCCCTGGGAAAACATACCACTCGGCTTATTCCAAACACTATAGTCCTTTTCATCAGAAATTAACTGAGCATGAGTTGGTGATGCAAACAAAATACTCTCGTCATAATAAATAGAGAGCTGCTCATTGACGTTAAGTATTTTTTTAGCTCGTCTTAATCGTTGAGTATACTCATTCTGTTTATGGCTCGTTCGCGTTAGCCAAACAGCACCTAATTGCATCGCTTTTTTTAATTTTTGTTTTGAAACTTCTGGAACAAGCTTGGAGAGATTCTCTATGGCAGAGCTTTCGTTTTGAATACGGCAGTGACGAGTCAGTTTTAAATTTAAGCCCTCAGAATCCATTGCTGTCATAATAAGTCATAGCGTTTGGGTTCACATAGAAAAAGATGCCCCACAGCCACAAGTTGTTGTAGCATTGGGGTTTTCGACAACAAATCTTGAGCCTTCCAAGTCTTCTCTATAATCAACTCTTGAGCCAACCAGGTACTGAAAACTCAATGCATCAACTAATAAAGAAACACCATCTTTTTCAATCACTAAATCATCATCAGCTTGTTTTTCATCAAAGGTAAAACCATACTGAAAACCAGAGCAACCGCCACCTGTGACATAAACACGCAGTTTTAATTCTGTATTTTGCTCTTCATCAATAAGTGATTTAGCCTTAACGCTAGCAGCTTCAGTAAATATGATCGGACTAACCTTAGCAACACCGACACTAGCTGCTTGGGACTCTGACATGGGTACTCTCTGGGAATTAAAAAACAACTACTGCTAATTATTCAGTATTATGGGCCATTCGGCAACTATCAAGTTACATTTTTAGTCGCGTATTGGAGTAGTTAAAGCTTATACGCCTGAAACAAATTTACCATTCGAGTTGAATTCTGGCTCTTGCCGAGACTTTTTAGAAGGCTTTTTCTTTTTAGCAGGCTTTTCAGTAGACTCATCATGCAGCACTTGCACTTTATCACCACGATGAACCATTTGACCGTTGACTTCAGCCCCCATAGCCATTTCGA
>CAYPMT010000119.1:0-6949 GCA_964411875.1 uncultured Kangiellaceae bacterium | reverse complement strand
TAACCTAGCGCTGCTTTCTGGGCTTCAACTAGTTCATTAATACCTTGCTTACCTAATGCCAGCAATTCTGATAATTCTTCATGACTAAAGGTTGCACCTTCGGCTGTTCCTTGAACTTCAACAATGCCACCAGCTTCATTCATTACAATATTCATATCGCTTTCAGCATTGGAGTCTTCAGCATAATCTAAATCAAGTACTGGTGTTCCTTGGTAAACGCCCATTGAAATAGCAGCGACCATATGTTTGAGTGGATTAGTTTTAATTTTTTTTTGGCTGAGTAAATGGTTAAGTGCTTCAGCTAAAGCAACACAGCCACCGGTAATTGATGCTGTTCGTGTGCCACCATCAGCTTGTAAAACATCACAGTCAATAGTAATGGTATATTCGCCTAATAACTCTAAATCAATGGCAGCACGTAGTGAGCGTCCAATCAGTCGTTGGATTTCTTGGGTACGACCACTTTGTTTACCTTTTGCCGCTTCACGAAAGTTACGAGTATGGGTTGCACGAGGTAACATACCATACTCGGCCGTTAGCCAACCTTGCTTTTTACCTTTTAAAAAACGGGGAACACCTTCTTCGACTGAAGCCGTACAGAGTACGCGTGTATCGCCAACTTCAATTAAGATGGAGCCTTCAGCATGTTTAGTAAACTGTCGGGTAATTTGTATAGGACGTAGTTGATTGCTGGTTCTACCACTTGGCCGCATTGGTTTGGTTCACTTAATATAATGGTTGGATTGTTCGGTATTTTAACTCAGGTGCTTAATGAATTGCTAATCAGAAAACTAATTTATATTCAAAAATAGGTAGGCTTCGGGTTACAATTTGAATTCTTATCTATTTTAGGGTGATTCTATGATTTTAAGTATGACAGCTTTTGCTCGTCAAAGCATTCAGTATGAGTGGGGAACAGCAACTTGGGAATTGCGTTCAGTTAATAGCCGTTACTTAGAAACTAACTTTCGCCTCCCCGAAGTTGTTCGACACTTAGAAATGAGTTGCCGGGAGAAATTACGAAAAAAATTACAACGAGGCAAACTAGATTGTACGCTTAAGTTAGATATATCAAGTAATGAGTCAAACGAATTAAATATCAATCTTGATTTGGCTGCGGGTTTGTTGAAGGCTCAAAAAGAGTTGCAAGCATTGACTCATATTCAACAAGAACCAAAAATTATGCAGTTATTGGCTTGGCCCGGCATGATAAAGCCTAAAGAAATGGATACTGAAACGATGGAAGCTAATTTGTTAGAAGGGCTTGACGGAGCGGTTGAGCAGCTAATTATGATGCGCCAAAGAGAAGGGAATAGTTTACAAGCTTTGATTAAACAACGGCTTGATAGTATGTCAGAGCAAGTGAGTAAAGTGACTGAATTAATGCCGGGTATTTTGCAATGGCAAAGAGAGAAATTATCGACTCGTTTGCAAGAGTTAAAGCAAGAAATGGATGAGTCTCGCCTGGAGCAAGAGATGGTCATATTGGCTCAGAAAGTTGATGTAGAGGAAGAAATTGACCGACTCAATACGCATATTAAAGAAGTGTCTCGTTTAGTGGATAAAGGTGGTGTAGTTGGACGTCGCTTGGACTTTTTAATGCAAGAGCTTAACCGTGAAGCGAATACACTAGGTTCTAAATCCATCAGTAGTGAAAACACAGCAATTTCTGTTGAACTTAAAGTTTTAATTGAGCAAATGCGTGAACAGATCCAAAATATTGAATGATTAGCCTATAGTTTAAAGTGAGTAATGAATAAAATGCTGCTCAGGTCATTCTTTATGTTTAAGTTTATTTGAGATAATTATGAAACAAAGTCAAGCTAAAGGTTTTTTGTATGTTGTTTCTGCACCTTCAGGTGCGGGTAAAACTAGCTTATTAAAACAACTTATAAGTGAAGTTGAACAAGTAAAAACCTCAATCTCTCATACTACGCGAACTAAGCGTCCCGGTGAAAAAGAAGCTGAAGATTATTATTTTGTGTCTGTACCTGAGTTCAAAGAACTCATTAAAAAAAATGAGTTCTTTGAACATGCTGAAGTATTTGGTAATTATTATGGAACCAACAAGGCTTCTATTCGCTCTCAACTTGATTTAGGTATTGATGTAATATTAGAGATTGATTGGCAAGGTGCTCGTCAAATTCGTCAACAACTGCCTGAAAGCGTTTCGATTTTTATATTGCCTCCCTCAAAACAAGCTCTGAGGGAACGGCTAACTAAACGTGGTCAAGATGATGAAAAGGTCATTGAGCAAAGAATGCAGGCTGCACAGGCTGAAATGTCACATTATTCAGAGTACGATTTTCTGGTGATTAATGATGATTTTTCTCTCGCGGTCGCTGAACTTAAAGCGATTTTGCTCGCTCACAGACAAAAATGCTCATTTCAACAAAAAAATCATGCTCATCTGTTGAGCAATCTTTTGGACTAGCGCATAATTTAAGGTAAACTATGCGACCTTTTATCTGAAGGCTAGTAGGTTAACCTTTAATTACTTAATAGTTAACCTTATTATAGTTATTAAGATAGTTGATTTTTAGACAGTTATTAAGTACTGGGTTTTAGAGAGTTGGTCTATGGTCGATCAATCGCTATATCCAATTATTTCAGGAGTGATTTTTATATGGCTAGAGTTACAGTAGAAGATGCAGTTGACTCAATTGGTAATCGGTTTGATTTAATTATGGTTGCATCCAAACGTGCTAGACAATTGGCAACGGGTGGTAAAGAGCCTATGGTTAATTGGGATAATGATAAGCCAACGGTTGTTGCTCTAAGAGAAATTGAAGAGCGTTTAGTCAATGCAGAAAATGTTGATCGCTTAGGTGTTGTTGTTGAAGAAACCAGTGATATTATCGAATCTTAAGTATCAACAAGATCTCAATTAATCGATACGGTTTATAATCGATAGAGTTTTACGGAGAATTGAGTGTATCTATTTAGTGGCCTTAAAGAGCAGTTACAAAGCTATTTAGAACCCTCTCAAATTCCAGAAATTGAAGAAGCCTATAAATTTGCCCGCGACGCTCACAGTGGGCAATTTCGTTCTAGTGGCGACCCTTATATTACCCATCCTGTCGCTGTTGCTAATATTTTAGCGAGATTACATTTAGATAAACAAACCCTCATGGCCGCTTTAATGCATGATGTTATTGAGGATTGTGAAGTTTCTCGTGAGGAACTTACTGAAAAGTTTGGTGAATCAGTAGCGAGTTTAGTTGAAGGGGTCAGTAAGTTAACTCAAATTAATTTTGGGTCTCGCGAAGAAGCCCAAGCGGAAAACTTTCGTAAAATGATGATGGCTATGGTCAAGGATTTACGAGTGGTTTTAATTAAGCTTGCCGATCGATTACATAATATGCGTACCTTAAATGCGTTACGCCCTGATAAAAAGCGTCGCATAGCAAAAGAAACGATTGAAATTTATGCGCCGATTGCTCACCGATTAGGCATGTATGCGATGCGTATGGAGCTGGAAGAGTTAGGTTTTGCGGCCAAGTACCCTATGCGTCATCGAGTGATTGGTGAATCAGTCAAAAAAGCACGCGGTAATCGAAAAGAAATCGTTAGCAATATTTGTAATAACATTTTAAAGCAATTAAAAGCAGAACAAATTGATGCTGAAGTTAGTGGTAGAGAGAAATCCCCTTATAGCATTTACCGAAAAATGCAGGAAAAGGTTTCCCAAAAAGCCCAAGTTTTTAACGAAATTATGGATATTTATGGCTTTAGAGTCGTTACGGATACTGAAGATAATTGTTATCGTATTATGGGCAAGTTACATCATTTGTATTGCCCTATCCCTGGGCGTTTTAAAGATTATATTGCAATACCCAAAAACAATGGTTACCAGTCGTTACATACAACTTTAAAAGGTCCCCATGGGTTACATATAGAAGTGCAAATAAGAACAACGGCTATGGAACAGATGGCTGAGAATGGTGTTGCTGCTCATTGGCTATATAAAGAAGGCAGTGATATTAATAAAGCAGAAATTAAAGCCAGAGAGTGGATGGCTAATCTGCTTGAGTTACAGCAAAATACGGGTGACTCAATTGAATTTATTGAAAGTGTTAAAGTCGACTTATTTCCCAATGAAGTTTATATTTTTACGCCTAATGGAACTATTATTGAATTACCGAAAGGCGCTACTCCAGTTGATTTTGCCTATGCCATTCACACCGATGTTGGTAATACTTGTATTGCCAGTAAAGTTAATGGTTCCATTGTGCCGCTATCCAACCGTTTGAGTAATGGTCAAACCATTGAAATTATCACTGCACCTGGAGCAAAACCTAACCCTAGCTGGTTGACGTTTGTGAAGACCAGTAAAGCAAGAATCAATATTCGTCATTTTATAAAGAATTTGCGTCGTGATGATGCTATTAATCTAGGCCAACGACTACTTGAAAGGGCACTTGGCGATAGAGCCATTGCTTCAATTGACAAAAGTATGATTGAAAAAGTTGTTAAAGAAACCAGTTATGAAAGTTTTGATGATTTACTTGAGGAAATTGGTTTAGGTAAAATAGCTAGTGTTATTATTGCTCACCGCATTGAGAGTAAGCAGTCGAGTGATCAAGCGAGTCGTAGTAACTCATCGCCCCTTGCTATTAAGGGAACAGAGGGTATGATGATTGAATATGCCAAGTGCTGTTTACCCATTCCAGGTGATGTGATTGTTGGTACAACTAGCGTTAGTGGTGGTTTTACTTTGCATCGTATTGATTGTAATAATATTGCTAATTATCGTAACCATGCCGATAAATATATTCCCGTTCAATGGGAAAAAGATACGCTTGGAGATTTTAGAGTTGACTTAAGAGTCGACGCAATTGGTCGCCAAGGCGTGCTAGCCAAATTAACTAGTTTAATTGCGCAAGAAAAAGTTAATATTGTTAACGTTGCTATTGAAAACCGGGATGGTGATTTTGATACATTAATCTTTTTAATTGAAATTAAAAACCGACTTCATTTAGCTAACTTGATTCGAAAAATACGCTTACATGATTTTGTTATAAAAGTGTATCGAAGTCATTAGAACTTATTGGCACAAACATATTTAATACCATTTAATTAAAGGAAAACTGTTATGTCACGAGAAGTTATTAATACTAATAAAGCGCCAGCGGCTATAGGCACTTATTCTCAAGCAGTTAAATCGGGGAATATTGTTTATTTGTCAGGCCAAATTCCACTTGTCCCTGAGACTATGGAGTTTATTAGTGATGAGATCGCTGACCAAATTCACCAGGTATTTAAAAATTTGCAAGCCGTAGCTGAAGCCGCGGGTGGAAGTTTAAATCATATTGTTAAGCTTAATATTTTCTTAACTGATCTCAGTTGCTTTGCCTTAGTTAATGAAATTATGGCGGAGTATTTACAACAGCCCTATCCAGCCAGAGCTGCCATTGGTGTTAAAGAATTACCTAAGGGAGCTTTAGTTGAAATGGATGGTGTGATTGATTTATCTAGTTAGTTGAATATCAGTCATTCATAATAAATGGATAATAGAAACGATAAAATCGTCCAGTTATTAAAGCGTCGCCAGCCTGACTTAACTGTTTTTATGGATGAAGTCCATAAACCTCACAATTTAGCTGCAATTGTACGAACTTGTGATGCCGTAGGGATCGGCCGCGTTCATGCCGTTTATCCTCAAGGTATGTTAAAAGAATGTCATGGTACAGCGGTGGGTAGTAATCGTTGGGTCGATATAAAAAGTCATAACGATTTATCCTCTGGTGTTGATCAACTGAGAGCTCAGGGTAAACAAATATTAGCCGCACATTTTTCTCCACGAGCGATTGATTATCGTGAAATTGATTACACTAAGCCGACAGTATTAATTGTTGGTTCGGAAAAAATGGGTGTTAGCCAACAAGCTGCTGAATTAGCTGACGAGCATGTTCTTATACCCATGATGGGAATGGTGCAGTCACTTAACGTTTCGGTTGCATCAGCCATTATTCTTTACGAAGCTCAAAGACAGAGGGAGGCTGAAGGTCTTTATAATCAACAGCACATCTCTCAAGCAACATTTGAACAACTTAGATTTGAGTGGTTACATCCTAAAGTTATGGGTTTTTGTATTAAGCATAAGATCCGCTACCCCTATATTGATGAACAAGGTGACATTAGAGATGAGCAATGGAATCAGCTGCGCCAGTCACTGAACAATTAGCTAAGCTGAAACGCTTTCAGGTATTTAAGGACAGCCCGATTCTTGATCTAAGAAGTTTAGCGGATTTCAAACGTGGTCATATTGTTGGTGCAAGCCATTTTATTGCAGAAACTATTTGCGACAGAATGCATGAATTACCTAAACGAGAACAACCGCTAAGATTGTTGGGTGATGGTTCTTCACTGCAGAAAGTAAAACGCTTTTTGTTATCTAAAGGTTATCAAATTAGTGACTGTCTTGAATGGAACGACAAGATTAAGGACTATTTGTTGGCTAACAATTTATTAACTGAAGGTGAAAAATCAGCAAGACTTTGGTCACCAGCACCAGTGGTTGAGTGGTTTCAGGAAAAGCGGTTGGTAAATGATTTAAGTCGTAAAAAAGCTATTGATATTGCCTGTGGTTCCGGTAGAGATGCTATTTATTTGGCATCAAATGGTTGGGATGTGAGTGTGATTGACTATTCAGCCGGGGCTTTAGAAAAGGTTAAAGCGTTAGCAAACTGTTATGATGTTACCGTGAAATGTCATCAAATAGACTTAGAAAGGCAATTAGAAAGTTTTATGGCCATGCCGGATAAATATGATTTAATTACCGTCATTCGCTACCTATACAGACCATTATTCCCTATAATGAAGCAGAAGCTGGCCCCTGGAGGTTTTTTAGTTTACCAAACTTTTTTAGTTGGTTGTGAAGCTTTTAGTGGACCTAAAAAGCCTAAATTTTTGCTCAAGCCCGGTGAATTGTTAAATAATTTTAGTG
>CAYPMT010000118.1:5291-6967 GCA_964411875.1 uncultured Kangiellaceae bacterium | reverse complement strand
TTTAACGCCACTGAACTAGTTTTTTGTACTGAGTTTCTGACTTCGTCAGCATCATCTTTTATTTTTACCCAAGGCTCTTCAATAGCGATGAACTGATTGGCTTTATCCGCAAGTGCCATAATATCTCTAATGGCTTTCGAATATTCTTTATCTTCATAATACTGAGCTATTTGTTCTGATAGAGCTTGAGCTTCTATAATCAGTGGGTGTTTGGCCACACTATCTGATAAGGTAGAATCAAATTTCTTAACAATAAAGTTGGCACAGCGGCTGGCAATATTAATGTATTTACCAACCAAATCTGAATTAATTCGAGTCATAAAATCGTCGAGACTTAAATCAAAGTCATCAACACCATTGGATAATTTTGCCATAAAGTAATAACGCAAATACTCTGGTGATAGGTGATTAAGATAAGTTCTGGCTTTAATAAAAGTGCCTTTTGATTTAGACATTTTTGCACCATTAACGGTTAAAAAGCCATGGGCATGAACTTTAGTCGGTTTTCTAAAACCACTACCTTCTAACATAGCAGGCCAAAATAGTGTATGGAAATTAACAATGTCTTTACCAATAAAGTGATGAACTTCTGCATCACTATCAACTTTCCAAAAATCATCAAAGTTTAAATCAGGCGTTTTGTCGCAAAGGTTTTTAAAACTGGACATATAACCCATAGGTGCATCAACCCAAACATAAAAGAACTTATTGGGCGCGCCTGGAATTTCAAAGCCAAAGTAGGGTGCGTCGCGAGAAATATCCCAATCTTGCAAACCAGCTTCAAACCATTCATCGAGCTTATTGGCTATTTGTTCTTGTACGTGCCCATCTCGTGTCCATATCTTCAGCATTTCTTCGAAGCTTGTAATCTTAAAAAAGTAATGCTCAGAGTCTTTTTCAATAGGTGTCGCACCAGAGACAACTGACTTTGGATTTTTTAACTCTGTCGGACTATAGGTTGCACTACATTTATCGCAATTATCACCATATTGATCCGCTGCACCACATTTAGGGCATTCACCTTTAACGAAGCGATCAGGCAAAAACATTTGTTTTTCGGGATCATAGAGTTGAGTAATGGTTCTTTTAGCAATATGGCCAGCATCATTGAGTCGGTTATAAATTAATTCGCATAACTCGCGGTTTTCTTCGCTATGCGTTGAATGATAATTGTCATAGACGACCAAAAATTCCTCAAAATCTTTCATATGCTCTTCGCGAGTTGCAGCAATAAAAGCTTCAGGTGAAATACCTTCTTTTTCAGCACGTAACATAATAGCAGAGCCATGAGTATCATCAGCACAAACGGCAATACATTGATGCCCTCGGATTTTTTGAAAACGGCTCCATATATCGGTTTGAATATGTTCTAGCATATGACCTATATGAATAGAGCCATTAGCGTAGGGGAGTGCACTGGTTATTAAAAGTTGTCGGTTTGTCATTAATTGATTAGTTTCGCCACAATTCGCTTCACTTATCTTTGTACTCACTCAAAGATATGGCTTAATTAAAGCTATTGTTTAAACTGTGGACATTGAGTTGATGATAAAATGGTAGGCGTAACTATACCGTTTTTTACTAGGGCTTTCATCTAAAACTAGGTAAATAAAGGGAGTATTTCTGCTTTTTAATCGGGTATAATCGCTTCACTTTTAGTTTAAATTTAATAATAG
>CAYPMT010000118.1:0-5191 GCA_964411875.1 uncultured Kangiellaceae bacterium | reverse complement strand
GTTGAGATCAAATCACGTATAGTCGCCTATGAAACCAAAGCGGGTGTGCCGCCCTTGGCGCAAGTAAAAAACATTATTGCCATTGCTTCTGGCAAAGGTGGTGTTGGTAAGTCTACTACCAGCGTCAACTTAGCTTTAGCGCTTGCTGGCGATGGGGCTAAGGTAGGATTGTTGGATGCAGATATTTATGGGCCGAGTGTACCCATTATGTTGGGTATCCCTCAGGCCAAACCAACTTCGGAAGACAAAAAAACTATTTTGCCGCTTACTGCTCATGGTATTGAAACTATGTCGATTGGCTTTTTGGTTGAAGAAAAACAAGCCATGGTTTGGCGAGGTCCAATGGCATCGTCAGCGTTACAACAAATTGTTAGAGATACGCGTTGGGGTGATTTGGATTATTTAATTATCGACCTACCTCCAGGAACTGGCGATATCCAGTTAACTTTGGCGCAAAAAATTCCAGTAACTGCTGCAGTTATCGTTACTACACCACAAGATTTGGCTTTAGCGGATGCAAAAAAAGCAGTCACGATGTTTGAAAAAGTTAAAATCCCAGTGATGGGAATTGTTGAAAACATGTCTACCCATATTTGTCCAGCCTGCGGTCATGAAGAGGCTATTTTTGGTCGAGATGGTGGTCAAACTATGGCGCAAGATTATGATATTCCGCTTTTAGGCAAATTACCGCTTAATTTATCAATCCGAGAGTCGCTTGATAAGGGAACTCCAACCTTAATAGAAAGTCCTAATGGTGCGATCAGCCAAACTTATCAGAAAGTGGCAAGAAATTTGACCGCTAATTTGGTTAAGCTTGGCAAAGATTATTCAAAAGGTTCGGATACCATTGAGGTTAAAAGCTGGAATCCTAATAGTTAATTATTATTGGGAAAAAGCAATTAAAATAATTTTTAGAATAAAAAATATTAAAAAAGAGACAGTTTAATGAGTATAAAATCAGACAAGTGGATTAAACGTATGGCAGCTGAGGGAATGGTTGAGCCGTTTGAATCAGGCCAAGTGAGAGAGATGAATGGACAACGTATTATATCCTATGGCACATCAAGTTACGGCTATGATGTTCGTTGTTCTAATGAGTTTAAAATATTTACCAATGTCCACTCGGCAATTGTTGATCCAAAAAACTTTGATGATAAAAGTTTTGTGAATGTGGAGTCAGATGTTTGTGTTATCCCACCAAACTCTTTTGCGCTTGCCCGAACGGTTGAATATTTTCGTATCCCCCGCAGTGTTTTAACGGTTTGTTTAGGTAAGTCGACTTATGCACGTTGTGGCATTATTGTTAATGTTACACCTTTAGAGCCAGAGTGGGAGGGGCATGTCACTCTTGAGTTTTCTAACACCACACCGCTACCGGCAAAAATTTATGCTAACGAAGGTGTTGCGCAAATGCTGTTTTATGAGTCAGATGAAATTTGTGAAACGTCTTATGCTGATCGAGGTGGTAAATATCAAGGCCAAACTGGGGTAACATTGCCTAAGACTTAAAATAAGAAGACTTTTTCAATAAAGAAATAACTTCTAGAAAATAACGTTTAGAAATAGCTTACAGGGATAATTTATAGGAACAGCTTATGCCAAATTGGTTAAAAAACTTTTATCAAGCAAGCTTTATCCGTAATACAGGTTTAACGGCTTTTGTGTTAATTGGCTTGATTGTTTTTGTTGGTTATTTTACGACAAATTTTAAAATGGATGCTTCGGCAGATTCACTCTTATTAGAAAATGATAAGTCGTTAGATTATTTTCGTGAAGTAAGAAAGCGGTATGGTTCAGATGAATATGTATTTATTACTTTTCAGCCAAACCAAGAACTTTTCTCAAAAGCGTCGATTGATAAGTTAAAACAACTACGTGATGAAATAGAAAAGCTTAATGATATTGAGTCAGTTATTTCATTACTTGATGCACCTATCTTTAATCCTGATACAGTTAGTTTAACTAATGTTGAAAACGATCTTTACTTTATTCAAGACGAAGGTGTTCAACTAGCTGATGCCAAACAGCATATTTTATCTATTCCTCTCTATAAAAACTTATTGATCAGTGAAGATGCTAAAACGACGGCTATCCAAGCTAATCTAAAAGTTAATCGAGACTTTTTTCCGTTGAATGAAGAGCTTCAAGTATTGAAGCAAAAACAACTGAATAAAGAACAGCTTAATCAACAAGAATTACAGCGAAAAACTGAGTTAGAAAGCACAATAAAAATAATAAAAAAACAAAGTAACCTGCGAGATGAACGGGTTATTAATGAAATTCGTTCGATTAACAAGCGCTACCAAGATGTTGGTACAGTTTATTTAGGCGGTATCCCTATGATTGCCTACGACATGGTTGCTTATGTGAAAAATGACCTAGTCGTTTTTGGTGTGGGTGTTTTCTTATTACTTATTGCTATTCAAGCGTTTATTTTCCAGCGGGCTCGTTGGATTATTATTACGCTAGGTTGTTGCACGATTACGGCCGTTACTAGTATGGGATTATTAGGTTTAATGGACTGGCCAGTTACCGTTATTTCATCGAATTTTGTTGCGTTATTATTGATTATTACTATGTCTCTTGTGGTTCATTTGATCGTTCGCTTTAGACAAGTTGAAAGAGAAATGTCTGAACTAAGTTATAACGAAAAAATTATCGAAACAGTTTCATCAATGTTTACACCTTGTGCTTATACAGTTTTAACCACTATTGTTGCTTTTGGTTCACTGATGGTTAGCGAAATAAGACCAGTTATTGACTTCGGTAAAATGATGGTAATGGGCGTGAGCTTAGCTTTCTTAATTGCTTTTTTAATGTTTCCATTATTTATGAAATTAAAACAAAAAGTTTCACTCGATAAGCGTAATCAATCCAGCTTTTTTGCTTTTACTAATGTCTTAGCAAAAGTTGCTGATCGTCAGCGTATTCTTGTTTTAGTTTTAGCGGTTCTAATCAGTGTAGTGAGTGCTTGGGGTGCTAGTTATTTAACGGTAGATAATCGTTTTATTGATTACTTTAAAAGCCATACTGAAATCTATCAAGGTATGAAAGTAATTGATACTCAATTAGGTGGAACGACACCACTTGAAGTAATTATTGAGCGCTCTGCTATTGAAGCTGACTTTGCTTTATTGAATGAAGCCAATGAAGATGACGAAGATGAGTTTGACGACGAATTTGAAGATGAGTTTGGTGATGCCGATAACCAACAGGCACCAAAAGGTTTATGGATGACTTCTCATGCGATCAAAAAGCTGCATAAAGTACAAAACTTTATCGATAACATGAGTGTAACCGGAAAAACTTTGTCTTTAGCTTCGGCTGTTCAAATGATAGAGCAAATGAATAATAATCAGCCGCTTAGTGACTTTGAGTTAGGTCTAGTTGGCAATAAGGTAACACCTGAATTACGTAAACAATTACTCGATCCTTTTTATGATCAAGAAAGTGATGAGGTTCGCTTTCTCATTCGAGTTAAAGAAACGGCACCTGAGTTAAACCGTAATAAGCTATTAGCTGATATTAGTCATTATTTGACCGAAACATTAAAATTTCCTAAAGACAGTTTTAATTTTACTGGTATGTTGATCCTATATAACAACATGCTAGAAAGCTTGTTTAAATCGCAAATTCTAACTTTAGGCGTGGTTTTTGGCATTATTTTATTGATGTTTGTTATGTTATTCCGCTCGATTAAGTTAGCGATTATTGGGGTTTTTCCTAATATTATGGGCGCTTGTTTTGTTTTAGGTTTAATGGGTTGGTTTGGTATTCCATTGGATATGATGACGATTACTATTGCTGCAATTAGTATTGGTATTGCGGTTGATAATACCATTCATTATATTCATCGTTTTAAAATGGAATATGTAAAGCTAGGTGATTATGCAAAAGCGATGTATGCTTGCCACGATACTATTGCTAAAGCTATGTATTATACGTCGATTACGATTATTGCTGGCTTCTCGGTATTGGTTCTTTCTAATTTTATGCCATCAATTTACTTTGGTTTATTTACTAGCTTGGCGATGTTTATTGCTTTGTTATCGAATTTGACATTATTGCCGGTATTGCTTTTGGTGACTAAGCCACTTAAGAAGTCTAATTAACTTATAGAAAGAATATGTTAAAAAATAAAACTATTTTTAAAAAGCAGTTAAGAATTATAAGGCTTTATTTGCTAAAGCTTTAATTTTTTCTACCATCGCCTGTAGTCCATTGCCTCGTGTTGGGCTCAGGTGTTTCATTAAGTTGAGTTGTTCAAAATAATATTGAATATCAAAGTCTAGAATTTCTTGTGGTGATTTTTGGTTATAAGCTGCCATAACCAAAGCAAGTAGACCTTTAACAATAAGCGCATCACTATCGACTAAAAAATTAAAGATATCCTTTTTGATTTCTGCTTCTATCCAAACTTGGCTTTGACAGCCAGGAACAAGTCTGTTGTCAGTGCGTAATTCTTCGGGCATTTGTGGTAATGATTTACCTAAGTCAATAATATAGCGGTAACGATCTTCCCAGCTATCAAAAAAGCTTAAGTCATCAATAATGTTTTGAGTATCAGTCATAAAAGTTGTTTTTGAAATGTTTTTATTAGAAAAATAAACCGGTTTCTAGTTTTGCTTCATCACTCATCATATCTCTTGTCCATGCTGGGTCAAAAACTAGTTCAACATCAACCTGTTTAACATTAGGTACTTTGGCAAGGCGATACTTAATGTCACTAATTAACACTGGCCCCATACCGCAAGCTGGAGCGGTAAGTGTCATAACGATTTTGATGGTGTGATTTTCTTGGTTAATATTAACTGAGTAGATTAAACCTAAATCGACTAAATTAACAGGGATCTCCGGATCATAGATACTTTTAAGTGCTTGCCAAACATGCTCATCTAAAATCTCACGGGTTAAGTTTTCACTAAACTTAAGCTCTTCGGCTTTTAATCCTAAAGCGGCGGCATCGGTGCCATCGATTCGAGCCATATTGCCATTGACTGAAACGGTATAATTACCGCCGAGGTCTTGCGTAATGGTTACAAAGGTATCTTTCGGGATCATGATTTTTGTGCCTGCTGGTACTAAACGAGCAGGGCAGTCGCTCAAAGCCACAACCATTTTTCGTTGCATAGTTATTGAGGCTCCACACTAAAGCTTTCACCACAACCACAAAGGGCTGTGGCATTAGGGT
>CAYPMT010000117.1:0-6981 GCA_964411875.1 uncultured Kangiellaceae bacterium | reverse complement strand
GATAATGCTATTTTAGTACCTAGTATTGCCTTAATTGAAGAAAGAGGTCTTCATCATTTATTTGTTGGGCAAGGTGATAAAGTCGTACGTAAAAATGTTCAAGTGGGTTATGTGGTTGACGATAAAACTGAAATTATCAATGGGCTTGATGCGGCTGATCAAATTGTTGTTAAGGGGCAAAGAAATTTGAATGATGGTGATTTGATAAAAGTTATTTCGGTGTCAGGTTCAGAAAGTAATAAGCTTGAGCAATCATCAGAATGATTCGACAGCTGGTTGAGTTTTCGTGTAAGCGTCGTGTAACCGTATTAATGGTTGCTTTGGCGACAGTTGCGTTTGGACTTTTAGGCTTTTCTCGCTTATCAATTAATTTATTACCTTCGCTCAGTTATCCTTCTTTAACTGTACAAACAGAATTCCCTAATGCAGCGCCCTTAGAAGTTGAACAATTAATTACTCGGCCTGTTGAAGAAGCGGTTGGCGTTTTAAAAGGGCTTACGAAAATTCACTCGGTTTCTCGCGGTGGTTTATCTGAAGTGACGCTTGAGTTTGGTTGGGGTGCTTCAATGAGCGAACTGGCCATGAGTGTGAGAGAAAATCTTGATCGATTAACTCTGCCGCTTGATGCAAAAGACTCTATTGTTCTGCGTTATGACCCAGCGTTAGATCCTATTGTTAAGTTAAGTCTGAGTGGTGATTTTTCTTTGAGACAAATGCGCTTGATGGCCGATAAAGAAATTAAGGAAGTTTTAGAGCGTATTCCTGGTGTTGCTTCGGCGGGTATTCAAGGTGGTGAAGAAGAAGAAATTCATATTAATATTAATCAAGGTAAAGTTGCAGCGATGGGGATTACTCCTTCACAACTTGCTGAATTATTATCAGAATCTAATATTAATCGACCCGGTGGACGACTAAAGAATACTCAAACTCAATTGTTGATTAGAACGTTAAATGAATATGATAACTTGCAAGAAATTCGCCAATTGAGGCTTGCTTTAGCAGAATCATCAGAAGTTCGACTGGGTGATATTGCCAATGTTGAGTGGTCTAGTAAGGAACGAGAAGAAATCACTCGCTTTAATGGAAAAGAGGGCATTTTAATTTCTATTTTCAAAGAAGGTGATGCTAATACCTTAGAAGTTGCTAACCAAGTTAAACAAGCAATTAATCAATTAGATAAAAACTTACGTTTGCCAGAAAAAATACAACTCGATATTGAGTTTGACCAGTCACGCTTTATTCAACAGTCAGTTGATGAAGTAAAGCAGTCATTACTTTTAGGTGGATTTTTGGCCGTTATTATATTGTGGCTATTTTTGAATAACTTTAGATTTACCCTGATCATAGCTACAGCCATTCCATTGTCGATTGTTGCGACGTTTATTTTTATGTATCGTTCAGATATATCCTTGAATATTATGTCGCTTGGTGGCTTGACTTTAGGTGTTGGAATGTTGGTTGATGCAGCTATTGTTGTTTTAGAGTCAATCCATCGACAAAGGGAAAAAGGTTTAGGGGTTATTGAAGCGACGGTATTAGGTGCATCGAAAGTTGGTGGCGCTGTGACTGCTTCGGTATTAACAAGCATAGCGGTATTTTTACCCATTATTTTTGTTGAAGGTATTGCTGGCCAGTTATTTGGCGAACAAGCTTTAACCATCACATTTAGTTTATTAGCATCGCTACTTATTGCTTTTACTTTAATACCTATGTTGGCTTCGCTTGGTCAATCTAAAAGTAAAGGTATCCAATCAACTAAAGCAGAGCCAGCATTAGTAGAAAATAAAACTAGACTAGTTTGGTTATCTAACTTATATGAAAAATTTCTAACAAAGGCTTTAGCATTTAAATGGGGTATTTTGTTGCTAGGTTTCATTGGCTTAATTTTAGCTTTGCAGTTGTTACCACGCATCCCTACTGCATTAATTCCAGCCATGAGTGAAGGTGAATTTTATTTTGATATTAGTTTGCCAGAAGGAACCGCTTTACCAACTACTAATGCGGTTATTGAGCAGATGGAAAAACAAGCCTTATCTCATCCTCAAGTCTCTTCGGTTTATACATCAGTAGGTAGTCGTCAGGTTAGTGGTGGTTTATCCTTAAAAACTAAGGATGAAAATATTGGTCAAGTTAACATTGTTATTAAAGAGCGATCAAATAAAAGCATTGAAAAACAAGTTATTCGAGATTTAAGAGAAGTTTACAATCAAATTCCACAGGCAAAAACTCAGTTTGGCCGCCCCTCCTTTTTTAGTTTAAGGACACCGTTGGAGCTATTGTTTTTTGGTGAAGATATTCAACAACTACGTGAATATAGTTTAAAATTACTACCGTTATTAGAGGAGGTTTCTGGTTTAACGGATATTAAAGCATCGCTTGAAACGGGTAACCCAGAATTGAAAATTGTTTTTGACCGACAAAAATTAGCTCGTTTAGGTTTAACCATTCAGTCGGTTTCAGAAACTTTAAGCCAGCGAGTTTCAGGGACTATTGTTTCTCGTTTTCAGCGACCCGATAGGCAAATTGATATTCGTTTGCGTAATCGAGAAGCTGATAGAGAAAATTTTAACGATATTGAAAATATGGTGATTGGTGAATTTTCAGGAAAGCCTATTACTTTAGCAGCTGTTGCAAGTATTAATTCGGGTCAGGGCCCTGCGGCGATCGATCGTATTCAGCAGTCAAGAGTGGCCGTTATTTCAGCTAACTTAAAGCAAAGAAGTTTAACGGACATAACAAAAGAGTTGCGTCAATTACTAAAAGATAACCCACCACCGAGTGGGGTTGTTTTTGAGTTTGGCGGACAGCAAGAGGAAATGGAACAATCCTTTCAAAGCATGGTTTTTGCAATTTTATTAGCCGTTTTTTTAGTTTATTTGGTGATGGCGGCAACTTTTGAACATTTAGGTCATCCTTTTGTGATTTTGTTAACCATTCCTATGGCACTAATTGGTGTTATTGTTGGGCTTTATATCAGCGGTTATGCCATGAGTGTTATTGCGCTCATTGGTGCGGTATTTTTGGTTGGCATTGTGGTTAATAATGCCATTGTTTTGGTTGATTCAATTAACCAAGTACGTCGTAGTGGCGTAGAAAAAACGACAGCGATTATTCAGGCCAGTAAAAGCCGTTTAAGACCAATCCTTATGACAACTTGTACAACCATATTAGGTTTATTACCAATGGCTATTGGATTTGGTGAAGGTGCAGAATTAAGAGCACCTTTAGCAATAGTGGTTTCTTATGGTTTATTTTTCTCAATGTTATTAACTTTGTTTATTATTCCCTGTGTCTATTTAATCATGCCATCAAATGTTGTGGCTTATGATGATTTAGAACAGTTGGACCAACGATTATCTGATGCCGAAAAACAGGAAATCAACTAGTTCAAGATTGGGCTTTTTATGACTTTGCCTGAGATTGCTGTTAAAAGACCCATTGCAACGCTAATGGCACTAGTGTGTGTGTTAGTATTAGGTGTTATCGCCTTATTTCGTTTAAATTTAGGTTTCATGCCTGAAGCAGAATCGCGTTCACTCTATGTCAGTTTCAGTTATCCGAATGCTTCACCGAAAGCGCTTGAACGCATGATTATTAAACCCATTGAAGACGCGTTGTCATCAATGAATGGTTTAACAGAAATCAGCTCTCGCGTTAGTTCTTGGGGAAATCGAGTCAGTTTAGATTTTGGTTATAAGGTTGATATTGATTTAGCACGGGCTGAAATTCATGAACGACTTGATAGAATAAAATCAGAGTTACCAGAAGATTTAGACTATATTACCATTTCCTCTCACCGTGACGCACAAGAGACTGGCGAAACAATTTTAGAAGCACGTTTAAGCTCTAATCGGGACTTAAGTCAAGATTATAACTTACTCGAACAAAAAGTTATTCGGCCTTTAAGTCGTATACCTGGCGTGGCTCAGGTTAATTTAGATGGAGTTAATCCGAAAGAAGTTCGAATAGAGCTTGATTTGGCAAGGCTGAAACAATACCGGTTACAAGCGAGAGATATTTGGCAATCGGTTGCAAGGAATAATCAGAATGCAGCTATTGGTATTTTACGAACCTCAAAAACTAAAGTCACTTTACGTTCCTTAGGTCGTTTCACTTCGATTGAACAAATTCGTCAGCAACTGATTAATAATAGTCAATTAAAGCTAGCGGATGTGGCGACTATTACCTATCAAGAACCAGAACTGGAGTTTGGCCGGCATATTAATGGAGACTTTGCGGTAGGTTTGAATATTTCGAAAGAATCATCAGCAAAAACTATTGGTATTACTCAAGCAATTCATAAAAAAATTGAGAAAATGAAAGCTGATCCAGAATTAACTGGAATTCATTTTTTGGTTTGGCAAGATCAAGGAAAAGAAATTAAAAACACATTAAATGACTTAAAGAATACGGGGATATTTGGTGCGATTTTAGCTTTCTTTGTGTTATTAATTTTTCTCAGAAGACTATCAACAACTTTAGTGGCTGTTTTATGTATTCCTTTTTCACTTATTGTAGCTTGTGGTGTTATTTGGGTACAAGGCAAAACCATGAACACCATTTCTTTGTTGGGCCTTATCGTTGGTATTGGTATGCTTGTCGATAATGCAGTCGTCATTATGGAAAACATTAATCGCTATCAAAATAAAGGTTACTCTGGCAGAGTTGCGGCTATTTTAGGTTCAAAAGAAGTTTCCGTGGCTGTGATTACGGCAACGGTCACTTCATTAATTGTTTTCTTGCCAATGATTTTTTCTAAGCCAACCGATTTTAATATTATTTTACAAGAGTTAGGCATTACGATTGCAATTACTCTACTGGCCTCGTTAATTATTAGTCAAACGTTAATTCCTTTGGCTTCGGCTAAATTAGTCAAACAAAAACAAAAGCAAGTCAGCACACCAATAATGGATAAAATAAGACGTCATTATGTGAAAGTATTGAGTTTTAATCTAAAACATCGATGGTTAGCCATCTTTTCTGGTGCAGTTATTCTAGCCAGCACTTATTATCCTGTAAAAAACATGAACTTTAATTTCGAAAGGTCTTCTACACAGTCTTTTGTTGGAATGAGTGTGCAAGCTTTTGAAGCTAACTCATTAGTGGCTAAAGAAAATATCATTAGTCAAATTGAGAAAATATTGATGCCTCATAAAGAAAGATTAAATGTTGATGCGATATATAGTTGGTGGGATGAAAATTATTCAATAATTCGTCTGTATATGAAAACAGGTTTTCAAAATGAAGAAGCCATGAATAAGGTTAGAAAAGTATTACCGAGTTTATTACCAGAAATAGCTGGTGTTGAAATTCAAGTACAGGACAATACGCCTTTTTGGCGTAGAAATGCCGGAAAAAAAGTTGCGGTTGAATTACAAGGTAATGATAGTGATATATTGGCAAAAATTGCCAAACAAGCAATGAATAAAATAGAAACTATCCCTGGACTATTTGATATTTACTCTACCAGTGAAGGTGATAAATATGAACTTCATGTGGAATTAGATCGTGATCGTATGGCAGCGTATCAAATTTCAGCAAGTGAGCCAGCCAACTTACTTGAAATGACCTTTAGAGAAAGACGGATCTCTCGCTATAAAACTCAGGATGGTGAAGTTGATATAAAGCTTTTGTTAAATCAGCAACAGAATACTTCTTTAGCGGATGTTAAAAACTCTCAACTCATTAAAGAAAATGAACAGCCAATTTTGTTAAACAATATTAGCCAATTTTATACAGAAAAAATTCCTAGAGGGATTCGTCGTAATGGCAAAATCACCAATATTTATATTGGCGCTCGATTCGATTCAGGTAAAAAAAATGAATACCGTGAAAAAGTTACTCAGTTATTGAAGGAAATTGAATTACCCAATGGCTATCAGTGGGGCTTTAATTTTTCATCCAAACGAGAAAAGCAAAATCAAACTGAGTTTATCACAAGTTTACTGCTTTCATTAGGTTTGATTTTTGCTGTTATGGCAGGGCTATTTGAATCTATGCGACAAGCTCTTTCATTGATGATTAGCTTACCTTTTGCTTTAGCCGGCGCGTTTTGGACTTTGTTTATATTTGGAATTGATTTTGATCAACCAGCGTCAGTTGCTTTGTTATTATTGCTTGGTATTGTGGTTAATAATGGTATTGTAATGATAGAGCATATTAATCTATACAGACGTCAAGGCTGGAAGCGTTATGATGCAATGATTCAGGGTGGTCAAGAAAGATTAAGACCAATTATTATGACAGCCTTAACCACTTTAGTCGGGCTTATCCCAATTATTATCCAGAAGCCTTCATTAGGAGGCACCTACTATTATTCTATGGCCTACGTAATCATTGGTGGATTACTTTTTTCAACGTTATTAACAACACTATTTTTACCGGCGACAATTAGTCTAGTGGAAGATGTATCGGATAGGTTTAGGAGAGTATTGAGCTAGTCAGCTGTAATTTATTACAAGATTACAAGCCTGTTAAGTGAGGCAATATTAGACAACTAGCTATTGACTTAATAGTTTGATTCTTTTAGTCTGCTGGTCAGTTCTTTGTAGAATTTAACCATTAATTTTTGCGTTGTAGGGACTCTGAAACTATAAAAATCAAACAAGGAGAAAGGAATAGTGAAAGTTAAATCCACCTATCTAATTTTATTAACACTTTTAATTTTACCCCTAACTGGTTTTTCTGAACCATTAGTAACATCGATATCGCCTGCTGATCAATCCAATGATGTTGAGAGAGACGTTAGAATAAAAGTTGATTTTGATACAAAAGTTAAGCCTTGGTCGGTTAACCTAAGAACGTTCAAAGTAAAAGATTCAAAAGGAGAGTTAGTTGCGGGAAAAATTCGGGTTAATAAGAATCAAAACCGTGCCATATTTACTCCCGAGCAACCTCTTAATATGTTGGAAACCTATAAAGTTATTTTAAATAGAGGAATCCGAGATCTTTCGAATGAGCGATTAGCTCGCCAAGTATTTC
>CAYPMT010000116.1:487-7029 GCA_964411875.1 uncultured Kangiellaceae bacterium | reverse complement strand
GAAAGAATTCTGCCAGAAAAGCCTCCAGAGTCTCATCCACAACCTTCAATTGATCACCTTTCCTTAGACGACAACTAACTTTCAGCAAAGGGTTAACTCTAATTAAAGAAATAAATCCGTCATATTCAGTTATTTTTGATGTGTTTTAGTGAGAAAATAATTTAAACTACATCACTTACTGTAAAGCCAGCCTCTTGGTCATTTTATAGGCATAAGCTTATTGAATGATTAAAACCTATAAATTACTTTAAATGTGGCTTGTATCTTGTTGTTTTGTTTGGGATTTAATAAAAATATTATATGCGATTAAAACAGATTAAATTAGCTGGGTTTAAATCCTTTGTCGATCCAACCTCTGTTCCGTTTCCTGATAATTTAACCGCGATTGTCGGTCCTAATGGTTGTGGTAAGTCGAATTTAATTGATGCCGTTAGATGGGTTATGGGTGAGTCTTCAGCCAAACATTTGCGTGGCGACTCAATGACGGACGTTATTTTTAATGGTTCTACTTCACGCAAACCCGTTGGTCAGGCGAGTATCGAGCTAGTTTTTGATAATAGTGATAACAGTCTACAGGGTGAGTATGCCAATTATAGCGAAATCTCTGTGCGGCGGACGGTTACTCGAGACTCAGTCGCCAATTATTATTTAAATGGCACTAAATGTCGGCGTAGAGATATTACTGATATTTTCCTAGGTACTGGTTTAGGGCCACGTAGTTACGCCATTATTGAGCAGGGAATGATTTCTCGCTTAATTGAATCCAAACCACAAGAATTACGTGTATTTCTTGAAGAAGCCGCAGGCATATCGAAATACAAAGAGCGACGTCGCGAAACCGAAAACCGTATTCGCCACACGCGTGAAAATATGGACCGATTGCAAGATATCCGTGAAGAGTTGGCAAAACAACTTTCGCATTTACAGCGTCAAGCGAATGCAGCGGCTAAATATAAAGACCTAAAGCAAGAAGAAAGACAATACAAAAATGAACTATCGGCATTAAAGTGGCAAAAGTTTGGTGAAAGTGTCGAAACATTTGCCCAAGAAATTACTAAGTTAGAAATAGAATTAGAATCTAAAATAGCCGACCAACGACGAGCTGATAGTGCAATTGAACAAACCCGAGATAAACATATTGAATTAACTGATAACTTTAATAAAGTTCAAGGTAATTATTATAGTATTGGTGCCGATATTGCTCGGCTTGAACAAGGCATAACTCACAAGAAAGAAAGGCAAGCACAGCTTAATCAAGATTTACAACAAGTCAGTGGATCACTTAAACAACTGTTAGAGCAAATGGAATTAGATGAAGGTCAAATTGAAACTTTGCAAACCAAGTTGCTAGAAGCAGAACCAGAACTGGATATTCGTCATGAAAAGCTTGAACAAGCGCAGCTGTCATTAGAGTCCATTGAAACTTCAATGCTTGAGTGGGAAAACGAATGGGAAAGTTTTAATAAACTAAGTGCTGAAAACAATCAAAAAATGGAAGTTGAGCGGACTCGAATTCAGCATTTTGAGCGAGTGATTGAACGTTTAAGTAAACGTGTTGAAAATAATGAGCAGGAGTTTGCCAATTTAGAAGCTGAGCCGATAGAAGACAGTATGTTGCAAGCGGCTAAGTCATTGGCTCAAGCAGAAGAAGAGACTCAACAACTAACTCAGTCGGTTGAAGAGCTTATGGCTAAAATTTCTCAATTAAGACGAGTACGTATTGATCATCAGTCGAGTATTGATTCATGCCGTAGCGAATTACAAAAAGTACAAAGCCGACATATTTCCTTAAGTGCTTTACAGAAAGCAGCACTAGGTTCTGACAAACAGCAAATTGACGATTGGCTCAAGTCAAAAAATATCAATAATAACAAAAAATTAGCTCAATCTATTAAAGTTGATTCTGGTTGGGAGTTGGCGGTTGAAATGGTGTTAGCCGATCACTTGGAAGCCATTCAAGTGGATTCTTTTACAGCTTGGTCAAGTGAGTTAAACCAAATTGCTGAAGGTCAACTGACTTTGATTCAGTCCAGCAATAATCCTATTTCAGCTTCATCGCAAAGTTTACTGTCTCATGTCAAAGGTGCGGATGGTTTAGCTCATATCTTAAATAATGTTTTGCTGGCTAATGATTTAGAACAAGCTTTTTCAATGCAATCGAGTCTTTCTACTGAACAATCGGTTGTCACGCCGGATGGGATTTGGCTGGGTAGAAACTGGATTAGAGTTTCAAAGAAGCAAGCTGATGAGTCTAGCTTGCTTGAGCGTGAAGCTGAACTTGAGTCTTTAACGGGACAACTTGAGGTTCTTGAAGCAAAACTTGAATCACTTGAAGAAGCGGCTGAAGCGGATAGAGAATCACTTAAAACAGAAGAAGCCAATTGGGAAGAAAAACAGAGTCGATTAAGTATTGCTAATAAGCATTATGGAGAGCTAAGAGCGCAAGTTGGCTCTCACCAAGTTAAGTTGGAACAAACCATTAAACGCAAAGATGCTTTAAGCAAAGAGAAGGTCGACCTAGCCACTCAATTGCAAAATGATGAAAGCTTACTTAGTCAAAGTCGATCGACATTGGAAAAGCTGGTTGATGCTATGGCCGGTGACATGGAGCAAAAAGAGGGCTTAACTCGTTTAAAAGAAGAAAAACGTCGCGGACTTGAACAAGCGCGTATGCAGGTTCAAACGATTAAGGATGAGTCTCATAGAATTGAGTTGCAAGTAGCTAACTTGAAATCAGAAATTAATTCGGCTCAATCAACGAATCAGCGTATGAATAGCCAAATGACTGAATTGCAATCGCGCAAAATGACGATTGAAGAAAACCTTAAAATTGCGAGCTCACCGGATGAAAACTTACAATTAGAGTTAGAGTCATCATTAGAAAAACGACTAGAGTCGGAACAAGAGTTGGCAAAAGCTCGTGATAGTTTGGAAGAAGTCGATAAAAATATTCGAGAGCATGAAAAACAACGTCATGATGCTGAACAAAATTCGCAAGCGATACGCAGTGGTTTAGAGTCAATTAAGATGCAATGGTCAGAAAGTTCAACCATGCAAAAAAATCAGCTCGAACAGTTAAACTCGCAAGACCAAAGTGTGGAAGAGATTTTACAAAACATGGATGAGTCCGCCAATGAAAATGGTTGGCAGTCACATATTGAGTCTATTACGGCTAAAATTCAGCGCTTAGGTGCCATTAACTTAGCGGCGATTGAAGAGCATAAACAACAATCAGAGCGTAAAGTTTATTTAGATTCGCAGTTTGAAGATCTGGAAGAGTCACTACAAACTTTAGAAGGCGTGATTCGTAAAATTGATAAAGAAACTCGTGCTCGATTTAAAGAAACCTTTGATCAAGTGAATGCTGGCATTAAAGAGCTATTTCCTAAAGTATTTGGTGGTGGAAGTGCCTATCTTGAATTAACGGGTGACGACTTACTTGATACGGGTGTGACTGTTATGGCAAGACCGCCGGGTAAGCGTAATAGTACTATTCATTTATTATCAGGCGGAGAAAAAGCATTAACAGCCCTATCTTTGGTTTTTTCAATCTTCCGATTAAACCCGGCACCATTTTGTATGTTGGATGAGGTTGATGCACCATTGGATGATGCCAATGTTGGACGTTTTTGTAAATTAGTTAAGGAAATGTCAAACACGATTCAATTTATTTATATCACCCATAATAAAGTTTCAATGGAAATGGCGTCTGCCTTGGCTGGTGTTACCATGCAAGAGCCTGGTGCATCTCGTTTGGTAGCTGTTGATGTTGATGAAGCGGCACAATTAATTGAGCAGTAACTGGATAAAAAAGATTGCTTGGTAAAAAAGGTTACTCGGCAAAAGGATTCCTCAGTAAAAAGATTATAAGTAGAAATAAATAACAAATAATTAAGTTAGTAAAAAAGTAATTTAACCAAATGATAATTTAATAGAGTAAGAGGTAACAGCTATTATGGATTGGCAAATTCGAATAGCATTGATTATTGCGGGAATCTTGTTAATTGGATATATTTATTATGATTTTAATCGCCGCAATAAGAGAGAATTAAAAAATCAAAAGTTGATTAAGGACCTGCGTGTCTCTGCTGAGGCGATTGACTCAGAAGGCTTCGACATTAATGGCGTGAGTAGTGCAAGAAGTGCTTCAACAGCTTTAAATGAGCAAGAAGAAACCATTGCTCAACAAATGGAATTTGATACGTTTCAAGAAATGGACCTTATTAATGATTACCAACCAGACGACAAAGATCCTGAGCTGTTCATTTCATTAATTTTACAAGCCGATATTGGTCACCAGTATGTTGGTAAAGACTTTATGCCAATCTTCTTATCACAAGGGTTACGCCACGGTGATATGCAAATATTTCACCGCTATGACTCAAATAATGACGATAAGACCCTCTACAAAGTAGCTAATGCGGTTAAACCTGGCACCTTTGCAATGCATGACATTGAAAAGTTTTCGACACCCGCATTTGCTTTTTTTATTACTTTACCTGGACCTAACGACCCTATTGCTGCTTACCAAGCAATGGTTAAGAGTATGAACTTTTTTAGTGAAGAGCTCGGCGGCAGTACTTTAGATCAAGATAAAATGCCTTACGATGAAGAGTCTTATCGAGAGAATATTCAAACTATCAAAAACTATATGCTTGAAACCTTAAAATCTAAAGAAGCTAGTCAAGAAGCAGAGAGCTAGCTGATTGTTATCCTTTTTCTATTGATGTTAATTCTTATTCTATGGCCGAATCAATTAAGCAAACAGTTGCTGACTTAAAAAAACAAATAGAAGAATATAATTATCAATATTATGTTTTAGATGATCCTACTGTTCCAGATGCTGAATATGATCGCCTAATGCGTCGACTACAAGCGTTAGAAACTAAGCACCCTGAACTTATTAGCAAAGATTCGCCAACCCAAAAGGTCTCTGGAAAGTCGGATAGTGTTTTTTCTTCAGTGACTCACTTAACGCCAATGTTATCTTTAGGTAATGTTTTTTCTGAAGAAGAATTGCTCAATTTTAAGCAACGGATTAATAATCGCCTAAAAGCTGAATTACAACTCGACTTTGTTTGTGAACCTAAGCTTGATGGTTTAGCGATTAGTTTAGTTTATCGTGATGGCATTCTTGAACAAGCTGCAACTCGCGGTGATGGCCAAGCAGGTGAAAATGTCACTCAAAATATTCGTACGATTAAAAGTATTCCACTTAAACTTCGTGGTGATTATCCGTCTTTGCTAGATGTCCGTGGCGAAGTTTTTATGCCTAAGTCAGTTTTTGAAAAAATTAATCGTGAAGCGATTGAGGCCAATGAAAAAACCTTTGTTAACCCACGTAATGCAGCAGCCGGTGGTTTGCGCCAGCTTGATCCAGAAATTACGGCTAAACGTTCGTTATCAGTTTATTTTTATTCTTTAGCAACAGCTGAAGGTGTGACTTTGGCAGAAACTCAATATGAACGTTTAATGCAATTAAAATCATGGGGCTTGCCAGTTTGTCCAGAAACTCAACGGGTAAAGAATGTAAAAGGCTGTCTTGATTTTTACCAGGGCATACTAGAAAAACGTGAACAGCTTTCTTATGAAATTGATGGCGTTGTTTATAAAGTTAACTCAATAGCACGCCAAGAAGAACTAGGGTTTGTTGCTAAAGCACCTCGCTGGGCTACGGCGCATAAATTTCCGGCACAAGAAGAACTAACTCAAATTTTATCAGTCGATTTTCAAGTGGGACGTACCGGTGCAATTACCCCCGTTGCTAGACTAGAGCCGGTTTTTGTTGGCGGCGCTACAGTTTCTAATGCAACCTTACATAATATGGATGAAATTAAGCGCTTGGATATTCGATTAGGTGACACGGTAATTATCCGCCGAGCAGGCGATGTGATACCCAAAGTCGTCTCAGTGGTTTTAGATAAAAGACCTGAAAATGCCCAGCTAATTAAAATCCCTAAACAATGTCCTGTTTGCAATTCGCTGGTTGAAAGAGAAGAAGAACAAGCGATTTATCGTTGTACTGGTGGGCTTATTTGTGATGCACAAACCAAAGAATCGATTAAACACTTTGCTTCGCGTAAAGCCATGGATATTGAAGGTCTAGGTGATAAACTCGTGAATACTTTGTGTGAAAAGAAATTGTTAAAAAGTATTGCGGATATTTATCAATTGCAGCAACCGGATGTGGTTGAATTAGAACGTATGGCAGAAAAGTCAGCAGACAATTTACTCAATGCCATTAACAACAGTAAACAAACGACTTTGTCTCGGTTTATTTATGCACTCGGCATTCGAGAAGTAGGCGAGGTAACAGCGGCTAATCTTGCTAAACATTTAATGAGTCTTGAAGCCATTCAACAAGCGACTCAAGAAGAGCTAGAAAACATTCATGATATTGGTGAAGTGGTTGCTAAACATATTGTCAATTTTTTTGCTAATCAACATAACCAAACTATTGTTCATCAATTAATAGAGATGGGAGTCTCTTGGCCACAAGTTAAAGTAGTAGATGAAAAGCAACAACCTTTACTCGATCAAAC
>CAYPMT010000116.1:0-477 GCA_964411875.1 uncultured Kangiellaceae bacterium | reverse complement strand
GGAACGCTTTCACAAATGAAACGAGACCAAGCCAAAAAACATTTAACCGACTTAGGCGCAAAGGTTAGCGGCAGTGTTTCCAAAAAAACCACAACAGTGGTTGCCGGTGAATCGTCAGGCTCAAAACTAACCAAAGCCAATGAGCTAGGTGTTAAGGTACTTAATGAAGATGAGTTTGTTAGTTTTTTGGTTGAGTTGGGTATTGAAGCCTAGATGAAAAGTTTGCTAATTAGATATGTTTTTGTAACCTTTTTTCTCTTAGGGTGTTCCGACAATAAGAAACCGAAAAGACAAGATTGTATCGTGAAAGTTGGCATAATTTGGGAAGGAGAGTTCACAGACGAATACTACGGATTAATAAACAGCGCTTTTACGAACTCCTTAAATAGGGTAATCAATCAACATGATAAAGAAGCAATAACCATTGGAGCAACGAGAATACATTCTTCCAAAAAGTCTGCCTATTTTCAGTATAGC
>CAYPMT010000115.1:0-7046 GCA_964411875.1 uncultured Kangiellaceae bacterium | reverse complement strand
TTATATTGGGTGTTAATGGAAAGTGTTGAAATACGTCATCAACCATTTATGTTATGGATTAATGATCTATCGGTTAAAGATCCTTACTTTGTTTTACCGTTATTAATGGGGGCAAGTATGTATCTCATGCAAAAGATGCAACCGACATCGCCAACCATGGATCCCATGCAACAAAAAATCTTTCAAATGATGCCGGTATTCATGACCGTTTTCTTTGTGTTTTTCCCGGCAGGCTTAGTGCTTTACTGGTTAATGAATAACTTAATTTCTATTGCTCAACAACTTTATATTACCAATCAGTTTAATAAAGAAGTAGCAGCTAAGAAAAAATAGCTATTAATTTATGACAAATAAACAATCGACTATCGTCGCTGTAGCGACACCACCGGGCAAAGGTGGTGTTGGTATTGTCAGAGTGTCAGGTCCGCTTTGTTTAAGTGTTGCGCAAAAAATTCTTAAGACTGATCTTACGCCAAGAAAAGCCCACTATCTCACTTTTTATGATCACAACGATCAAGCGCTTGATCAGGGTATTGCACTCTTTTTTTCTGGGCCAAACTCATTCACTGGCGAAGACGTTTTAGAGTTTCAAGGCCATGGTGGGCCAGTTGTTATGGATTTATTAGTTGAAACCATTTTGGTTTGCGGTGCTCAGCTTGCTAAACCGGGAGAATTTTCAGAACGAGCTTTTCATAATAATAAAATGGACTTAGCTCAAGCGGAAGCTATTGCTGATTTAATTGAAAGTGGCTCAAGACAGGCAGCGGTTTCTGCGTTGCGTTCACTGAGTGGTGAGTTTTCAAAACAGATCAATCAGCTTGTTGAAAAAGTCATTCACCTACGTATGTATGTCGAAGCAGCCATTGATTTTCCAGAAGAAGAGATCAATTTTTTAGGCGACGATAAAGTATCTAATCAGCTTGATGAAATTAGAAAAGATTTAAAATACTTAATTAAAAATGTTACTCAAGGTTGTTTGTTAAGAGAGGGCATGAAAGTCGTTATAGCAGGTAAGCCTAATGCGGGAAAGTCGAGCTTGCTCAACGCGCTTGCTGGAAAAGAATCTGCGATAGTGACAGACATTGAGGGTACAACTCGTGATGTTTTGTCAGAGCATATTCATATCGATGGCTTGCCTTTGCATATTATTGATACAGCGGGTTTGAGGGAAGCCAAAGATCAAGTCGAAAAAATTGGTATTGAGCGAGCGACTCAAGAAATTGAAAAAGCCGATAGGGTTTTACTGGTTGTTGACTCAAGCGAAAGTCAAACCGATGAAAACACCATAGAAAAATATATTTCGCCAGATATTAATATTCCACCGGTTACTTTAATTCGCAATAAATGCGATTTAGTTCAAGAACTGCCGGCAATCAAACAGCAAGGAGTTGATCAACAAGACAATCAAACAAGTATTTATCTTTCAGCAAAAAATCATCAAGGCATTGACTTATTAAAATCACACCTAAAGCAAGTGGTTGGTTATCAAGCCAGTGAGTCAGGTACTTTTATGGCGCGTCGTCGCCACATGGACGCCTTAAAGCGAACAGAGCAACATCTTGAAATTGGCTTTGAGCAGTTAACCCAAATGGCTGCGGGTGAAATTTTAGCTGAAGAACTGAAGCTTGCACAAAACTGCTTGAATGAAATTACCGGCGAATTTACTTCTGATGATTTGCTGGGAGAAATTTTTTCTAGCTTTTGTATTGGGAAATAATTAATAATGAAATTCTTAAAAACTTTTCGTTTCTTTGCTTTTTTAGAAGGCTCTTCACTTATTTTGCTGCTTGGTATTGCAGTACCATTAAAATATTACTTTGATATGCCACAAGTGGTGAGTTATGTGGGAATGGCACATGGTGTGCTTTTTTTGATTTATATTTTTACCGCACCAGTAGCGACTATGCTGAAAAAGCTTTCAATACTAAAGTTACCCATTATTCTGATTGCTGCTTTTATACCTTTCGGCACTTTTGTTGTTGTAAGATATTGGTTTAATGAGTCAAGTCTTGTGCAAGAATAATTAAGTGATTTAGTTTGATGTTATTTTTCTGTTCATTTATTAATCAAACTCAGGTAAAATCCCTGTCCCTTTTTAAAAATAATTGTTTTTAAAGTGGTTAGTTTTCATGATTTTTGATCAAAATTTTGATGTGATTATTGTTGGTGGTGGTCATGCAGGCACTGAAGCGGCTTTGGCTTCAGCGCGTATGGGTGCATCGACTTTATTAGTTACACATAATATCGAAACTTTGGGCCAAATGAGTTGTAACCCTGCAATTGGTGGCATTGGTAAAGGTCATTTGGTTAAAGAGGTTGATGCTATGGGTGGCGTCATGGCCCAGGCGATTGACCACGCAGGTATTCACTTTAGAAAACTCAATGCTAGCAAAGGCCCAGCCGTTCGAGCTACTCGCGCCCAGGCCGATAGAACACTTTACAAAAACTATATTCGCAAAACTCTTGAGTCGCAACAGAACCTACAAATTTTTCAGCAGTCAGTTGATGATTTAATTCTTGAGCAAGATAGCTTGTCAGGAAAGGATCGAGTGGTTGGTGTTATCACTCAAATGGGTTTGCGCTTTAATGCTAAAACCGTAGTATTAACTGCTGGTACGTTTCTTGACGGTAAAATTCATATTGGTTTATCTAATTATTCTGGTGGTCGAGCCGGTGATCCACCATCAGTGGGGTTATCTCAGCGATTAAGGGAGTTGCCGTTTAATGTTGAGCGATTAAAAACTGGCACACCACCACGTATTGATGCACGTAGTATCGACTTTAGTGGTTTAGAGCCCCAGCATGGTGATAATCCGGTACCTGTTTTTTCATTTACTGGAAACGCTTCTCAGCATCCGAAACAAATTCCTTGTTTTATTACTCACACTAATGCTCAAACTCATGAGATTATTCAGCAAGGTTTTGAGCGATCGCCCATGTTTAGTGGTGTTATTGAAGGTGTGGGTCCTCGCTATTGTCCCTCGATAGAAGATAAAGTCAACCGTTTTGCCGATCGCGATTCACACCAAATTTTTATTGAGCCAGAAGGTTTAGAAACTCATGAGGTTTACCCTAATGGTATTTCAACCAGTTTGCCTTTTGATATTCAGCAAGCTTTTGTTCGATCAATAAAAGGCTTTGAAAATGCCCATATTACTCGTCCAGGTTATGCGATTGAATATGATTATTTTGATCCGCGAGAGCTAAAAGCATCACTTGAGACTAAACATATTGAAAGCCTGTATTTTGCTGGACAAATTAATGGCACCACAGGTTACGAAGAAGCGGCGGCTCAAGGTTTAATTGCTGGTCTTAATGCAGCCTTGAGTACTCAGAATAAACCCGCTTGGTCTCCTTCGCGAGAAGAGGCTTATATTGGTGTGATGATTGATGACTTAATTACTCGTGGCACGCAAGAGCCTTATCGTATGTTTACCTCCCGTGCGGAGTATCGATTAATTTTGCGTGAAGACAATGCCGACTTACGTTTATCAGAAAAAGCTTATCAACTTGGTTTGCTAAGTGAGGATATTTGGCGAGATACAGATCAAAAACGACAAGCGATTGAGCAAGAGCTACAGCGTATGAAATCCAGTTGGGTTCAACATGAATCTAATGCGGCAAAATCCATTGCTGAAAACTTGGAAAAACCATTATCGCACGAATATTCAGAGTTTGATTTGTTGAAACGACCACAATTAAATTATGCTTCGCTTGCGCAGGCAATCGATGGTTTGGGACAAGGATTATCTGAAGCGGTTAAAGAACAAGTGGAAATACAAGCTAAATATGCCGGCTACATTGAACGCCAAAAAGATGAAATTGAACGGAATAAAAAACAACATGACCAAGTTATTCCTGAGTCAATCAATTATCGTTCGATTAGTGGTTTATCAAGCGAAATTGTGCAAAAGCTAGAAACCGTTAAACCAGAAACTATTGGTCAAGCGAGTCGAATTTCTGGTGTTACGCCTGCTGCCATTTCATTATTGCTAATTAGTTTGAAAAAACAAAAGCTTAAGCTAAAACAAGCTTAAGTTTCTAATTCCATGTTGAAGCAATTAACTCAAGGTGTCGAGAAAATAGGGCTTGCTTTAAGTCAGCAACAACTTGAGCAACTAATTGAATTACAAGCACAATTATTAAAATGGAACCAGACGTTTAATCTTACAGCGATTAAGGATGAAGGGGCTACGTTAAAATTACATTTGCTCGATAGTTTAGCCATAGTACCGTTTTGGCATTTTGATAAAACCTTAGATGTTGGTACTGGCGCGGGTTTTCCAGGTTTGCCTTTAGCTATTGCGTTGCCAAATAAGCAATTCCATTTACTTGATGGCAATAGTAAAAAAATTCGTTTTATTAAACAGCAGTTGCATCACTTAGGTTTGACCAATGTTTCTGTCTATCACCAACGAGTTGAACAACACCAGGGTGATTATAATGCGGTTGTTTCTCGGGCTTTTGCTAGTTTAAGCGACATGCTAGAGGCAACACAGCATTTATTAGCACCAGAAGGTCGTTGGATGGCAATGAAGGGTGCTTATCCTAAGCAAGAAGTTGGCCAATTACCTGAGTGGTCAACGGAGGTGACAACCCATAACATTGATGTTCCTGGGCTTAATGCTGAGCGTTGTTTAGTTGAGTTAATGAGACGAAATGATTGACCCTTGGGCGGATCATTCTATAATGGATTATCTTCTAGCCAATGGATGTAATTCGATTAATTAGAAAAACCGACTAGAAAAATCAATAAAAGCAACAAATCGAGGTGTCTTGTGGCAAAAATTATTGCAGTAACTAATCAAAAGGGGGGAGTCGGTAAGACGACCAGTAGCATTAATATTGCTGCCTCCCTTGCTGCTATGAAACGCAAGGTATTATTGGTTGACCTGGATCCGCAAGGAAATGCGACCAGCGGTTGTGGCGTTGATAAGCATGATCTAGAGACCCATATGCTTGATGTAATGCTTGGTTATGTTATGCCACAAGAGTGTTTGGTGAATGCTGAGCAAATTGGTATTAGTGTTTTGCCAACCAATGAAGACCTAGCTGCGGCTGAAGCGAATCTTTTAAGTATGCAAGATAAAGAGTTTCAGTTAAAAAACGCGCTGACTTTAATTGCTTTTGAGTATGATTATATTTTTATTGATTGTCCGCCTTCATTGAGCATTTTAACAGTTAATGCTTTGGTGGCGGCCCATAGTGTGATTATTCCCATGCAGTGTGAATATTATGCGCTAGAAGGTTTAACCGCATTGTTGAAAACGATTGAAGAGATTAAACAAGCGGTTAATCCAAAACTTGAAATTGAAGGGATTTTACGCACTATGTACGATCCGAGAAGTCGTTTGTCGGTAGAAGTTTCAGGACAATTGCATGAACACTTTTCTGACAAGGTTTATCGTACAGCAATTCCAAGGAATGTGCGTTTGGCAGAAGCGCCAAGTTATGGCCTGCCTGCTTTATTGTATGATCGCCTTTCGCGTGGCGCTAAAGCTTACTTGTCTTTAGCAGGAGAAATGATAAGACGACAAGAGGCACAATTAACGGTTCCTCAACCGACATACTTACATAATAAATAGTAACTAAAATAATATTAAAACAGAATTAGAGAAACTGAATGAAAAAAAGTAAATTAGGACGCTCACCACTTGATGCGTTTTTAAGCAAATCAACCACTAGCTTAAATACCTTAACTACCTCATCTGAACCTAAAGGCGAGTTACAAAAACTAGCAATTGATATGTTGCAGCCGGGGCAATACCAGCCACGTAAAGTGATCACCGATGAAGCCTTGCAAGAGTTAGCGGATTCAATTAAAGCACAAGGGATCATTCAGCCAATTGTTGTGCGTTCTATTGGTAAAGAAAAATATGAAATTATTGCTGGTGAGCGTCGTTGGCGTGCTTCGCAATTGGCGCAATTGCAAGAAATTCCCTGTTTAGTTAAAGATATTCCCGATGAAGCCGCTATTGCTATGGCGCTCATTGAAAATATTCAACGAGAAGATCTTAATGCTATTGAAGAGGCTGTCGCTTTGCAGCGCTTAATGCAAGAGTTTAATTTAACTCATCAACAAACCGCTGATGCAGTTGGTAAAAGTCGGACAACGGTAACCAATTTATTGCGATTGCTTAGTTTAAGCGAGTCTTGCCGAATTATGTTGGAGCATGGTGATTTAGAAATGGGTCATGCCAGAGCATTGCTTTCATTGCCGAGTGATGAGCAAACTGAATTAGCTAGAAAAGTGGTAGCCAAAGGTTTAACGGTTAGAGAAACAGAAAAACAGGTTCGTAAAAAGCTTGATCCGAATAAAGCTTCTAATGTTACTGAAATAATTAATCCTCATATTGATCAGTTGGAACGACACATCAGCGAAAAGATTGGTTCGCCGACAAGCATTCAACAAAGCAAAAAAGGTAAAGGTAAACTGGTTATTCAATATTCGAGCCTTGATGAGCTTGATGGTATTTTGAAGCACATGGGTGTTGAAAAGTTATAACCTCTAATTAATAACACCTAAGTAATATTCTTAATAATAGAAACTAATCAGTGATTAACGATATCGATAAGCTAAAGGCGATGCCCATTTGGGAAGCCCGCAAAACTAATTTAGTTTGCGTGAATGTTATTCAAGAAACACCTGATGTAAAAACATTTCAATTTAAAACTGAACCAGCACAACTTTTTTATTTTAAGCCCGGCCAATTTATTTCTATTCAACTAGAAATTAATGGCGAAAAAAATTTACGTTCTTATACCATTGCTTCATCACCAACCAAACCTCATCTACTTGAACTAACCATTAAACTGGATCCACAAGGTGTTGTCTCGCCTTGGCTACATCAAAATATGATTAAAGGATCACAGTTAGAAGTTCGAGGGCCAGCCGGAAAATTTAACTGCATGGATATTAATTCAGGTGAGGATTTCGATAAGGTGCTTTTAATTTCAGCTGGCTCAGGTATTACACCAGTTATGTCTATGACAAGGTTTTGGTGTGATCAAGCCAGTGATAAGGATATTGTTTTTCTTAACTGGTC
>CAYPMT010000114.1:0-7113 GCA_964411875.1 uncultured Kangiellaceae bacterium | reverse complement strand
ATCTTTAGATTCGACGTTTTTACGATGTCATCTTTGGTGATGGTAACCACGGCAGATATTTGTTCGTCACTTATAAAATGACTTACATCCGCAACGGTCAGCTCACCAATGGTTGGATCGATTGTTAGTGCCCCTGTTGGGGTTTGAGATGTTATTTCAAAATTTACAGACCCCTGATTTGAAGTTCCACGTACTTGTCCAATAACCTCACCATCTGCGATCGTACCCTCTTCTAGCGTCAATGAAAAGTCTGCAACGGTTACAATTAATCCAGGGTCATCATCCTCTAAGTTATTACAAGAGGTATTTACCATCGCAGTTGCGATGAGCATTAAAAAAACGTAAATTAATTTAGTATTTTTCATAATTATATATTTTAATCTCTAGGATTTTGTTCAATTTCTGGGTTTAACAATATGTATTTCTGAGCTATAGGAAATGCCCAGTTTAAGCTATTGGGTTCAATAGTGTTAATTTCTCCATTATATTGGCGGGTAATGGAAATGTTGTCCCCATCAAAACGATTGTATCGTTTAATATCAAACAAGCGATCAGGTTGTCCTATCAATTCCCTTCTTCGTTCTTCTTTAATATAGTCTAAAAGCTCATTTTGATCCGTAATGTTGACATCGGTATAGGCATCTGTAATAAATCGTTGTTTACTAAGGGTATTTAATGCTGTATTGGCTTCTGTTATATTACCTAATCGCGCTTCGCATTCCGCTTTAATCAACCATAAATCGGGCGTATTGATTCCTGTGGGAATTATTCTGCTGTACGTTTTGCCCCAATATAGAATATCATCCAAGTCGTTAATGTCTTGACTAAATAATATATTAGGATCAAAGAAACCTTGGATTCGCAAATCATTAGCGTCATATAAGTTGGCAACAACATCCTTTTTTAGTATTGCTGGCGAATCATTAACTCTTGAAATACCTTTATACCAAACAATTTCATCATCTTCTTGAGCAAATGGTAACGTAATATTTCCAAAACCAAGCGTAGAATCCACATCTATATTCATATCTCTCACCGTACTATAAATATCCAATGCCTTATTTACTTCTGATAATGCGGCATTATAGTCTGCCTGATACAAATGTATTTTTGCCAATAGCCCTGCAGTACCCGCCTTTGAAGGTCTAAAACGGAATTTTTGTGCATTTAAATCGGGCAAATCTTCATAACTAGCTAAAACATCTTTTATTATATAATCATACACTTCTTGCACTGATGCGCGTGTATAATCTAACCCTTCTAACTCAACACCTTCACGAATGGGCACTCCTAAATCAGTGGTGGCCGTGCTTGGGTCGTAGTGTACACCATAGAGATTAACTAGGTTAAAATAGGCAAAAGCCCTATGTAATTTTGCTTCGGCCATAAGGGCATTTTTTTCACCTACGGCATCAGTATCTAATTTTTCTAACCCATCTATAATAATATTGGCATTGTAAATTTGATTGTAATAACCATTCCATTCTGGGTCATCACCAGCTGCATATAAATTATCAGAAAAGGTATAGGCTGCTATAGAAGGCCTATCCAATCCTAGGGCAAGAACCAAACTATCGGTTAGTTGCATATTATCCGTTGCATATAAAGATTCAAAATGTGTTGTAGCAAAACCCGTTGAATACGCTCCTTCTCCTTCGTTTTGATCTAGCAATAGTCGAAAATCTTCTAGATTAGTAGGCAAAATGAATCCCTTAGGTTGAAAATCTAAATAATTATCTCTAGTACAGGAACAGAAGACTAAGACTGTTATGATTATTAAACTTTTTATTTTCATGTTATTTGTTTTTTTAAATTTCGTATACATTATCATTAATAACACCTTTATAGTGAAACTCTTACGGAAAAACTATATGTAGGAACTAAAGGAATAAAAGAGTTATTTGGGTCTACATTCCATTTATTAAAGTTCCATACTTTTAAATTATTACCCTGAACAGATAGGGTTAAATTATCTATCCCTAATTGATTTGTAGCCAATTCACTTAATGAATAACTTAATATGATTTCTTGAAGCACAATATTTGAGGCTGTATCAACAAATTTATCAGAGAATGAGTACTGTCCTATTATTTCTCCTGTGGCAGCAAATAATTGAGTATCGTATGCTGGCAAAGAGTTATCATCAGAATCCGTTATCAGTGCAGGAATATCAGTAGTATTTTCATCTCCCGATTTTTGCCATCTTTGTTCAAAATCTTCAAAGGTAGTTTGGCCGCTGTAGGAACCTGGGTTATATACATCTCCAAAGCGGAACACATGCCCAGCCTGAAAAGAGACTAGAGTACGTAAGGCCCAACCTTTGTACTTAAAATCATTCATCCAAGAGCCAAAATACGGGGCTATTAATGTGCCTTCAGTTTTCAATGCGTTTGGATCCTCAATTCTTTTACTAGCATCTACAATATCATTGTTTTTATTTAAAAACTGAGGATAGCCTCTATAATCTAGCCGTGCATATTTATAGCTATGAATAGTATAAAGGGGTTGGTCTAACACGGCCTGCGTACCGTCTAAAAGCCCTTCTAAATTGGTTCCGGGGTCAATGTTTAATGCGGTAATACGATTAGCATTGTAACTAAAATTAAATCGAGTTCTGTATGAAAAAGCGTTGTGCTTAAAAGGATCAAGGGTCAACGAAAGATCTACACCTTCGTTTTTTAATTCTCCAATATTAAGTGATGAGCTCGATATACCTGAGGTTGGGTTCAATAATTGATCTACCAAAAGATCTTCACTATTTTTATTGTAGTATTCAAAAGATCCAGATATAACATTGTTAAAAAGCCCAAAGTCTACCCCTACATTTATAGTCTTTGTTTTTTCTAATCGTAGAAAAGGATTTGGTACAGATTCTACAAAAGCAAAAGGAACACTTGGATAATTCTGTGAAATTGAAGTTGACAAACCAGCCTGTAATAAAGGACTAGTATCTAAATTTACATTACCATTGGTTCCGTAGGTAATCCTTAAATCAAGATTATTTATATAATCCGAATTTATAAATGCTTCCTTGTCTAAATTCCACTTAAGGCCTGCGGAGTATAGCGGTATATTTCTATATTCATCGGTTTGCCCAAAGAGGTTGGTGTCATCTAATCGTGTACTTCCACTAAGTGTATATTTATGATTATAGGTGTACGAAAAATTAGCAAATGTAGAAATAAAACGATTTTCATTAAATTCAAATTCAGAAGGATCATTTATATTTTCTGACCCAAAATAAAGATTTTGTTCATACTGTTTTACAAAATCTGGATTTATAAAACTAAGTGCCTGTTCGTTATATCCATACCTAACAGCCTCTCGTTGTTCATATAATGTTTTTCTTACTTCATAGCCCGCAAGTGCGTCGAATTGATGCATTCCTTCGTTTAAATCCTTATTAAAATTAAGCTGTGTTCTAAAGGTGTGGCTTGTTCTATTATTGTCTGAAAAGTAGGCCATACTCCCCCTATTAATTGGCATTTCCGTTATTTCAAAGTTAGGAAAAGTATTGATATCGAACTGTGTGTAATTATTGATTAACGATCGGTTAATATAGCTGTTTTCATTGATGATGTTTTCATTTCGCGACCATACAGATTCATATTGATACCTTGCCTCAACGTTAAAATCATTTGAGATTTCATAGGTCAATGCCGTTTGCATTCGTGCACTAAGGCTATTACTGCTATTGTTATTATTATCAAAATCTTGCTTAATATTATACGTATAGGGTAAAAAACCACGATCTACCATGAAATTAGATGCTTCTGGGCTGGCGCCACCAATCATAGCAGTGTAAGAGCCATCATCATTTAAAATGGTTCCGCTAAACGGATAGTCTCGTATAAAACTTTCGGGTTCAATAGAGCGAGAACCTTGGGCATAACTTGCTTGGGATAATAAAAAATTTTCATCTGGCATAAGTTTGTCCTTGTCGATTGCTGTATTAATATTAGTTTTTAAACTAAGCCGATCGTTCAATTGTAACGTATTATCAATATTAAGGTTTATTTGATTGGAGTTTTCTCCTATAAAATTTTCCTCTATCCCATTGTACAATAAAGACAGGCGATAGTCATTTTTTTTACCGCCTCCCGAAGCCGTCACGCCATATTGCCTTCTTACTTTTGGCCGAAGTAGCAAACGGCTATACTCATCTCGGATATCCGTATTTCGTAAGGCATTTATTTGCTGTTGCGCTTGCGTTTCATTTATAAGACCGCTTTTGCGTGCATTCAATATTCTGGCTAAAGGAGAAATTTGAGACGTAATACCTGCACTAATACCTCCAGCACTTATATCATCAAAAACTTCTGAGACTGTACTTAAGTCATTTTCATAAAAGGCGGTAGCGTAATCAATTTGAGTAGAAGGAGATGCCAGCTTATTTTTTTTAAGATTAGGTTTGGGTGAATAATAGGTGTTAAATGTAAATTCTATTTTCGGTTTGGTATTTCCCCCTCCTCTTTTAGTGACAACAACAATAACTCCATTGGCTGCTCGAATTCCCCATATGGAAGCTGCGGCAGCATCTTTTAAGACCGTAACACTTTCTACGGTATTAGGATCTATGGTTGATATATCTCCCTCTATTGGGAAACCATCTACCACGATAAGCGGATCTTTGTTGGAGTTGATGGTACTTACTCCTCTAATAATTATTGAAGGACCAGTGTTACTCGGGTTAAATTGAACACCCGGAACCTCACCATTTAATTGATCGGCGATATTGCCCACATTTTTTCTCTTATACAAATCCTTATCTGGCTGACCAAAGGAACCTGGTGCTCGTTCCGCTGGTAAACGTTGGTAACCAGTACTTACCAACTCAATGCCTTCTAATTCTATAGAAGTGGATATCATCTTTATATCATATTCAGTAATGCCAGTTTGAATGAGTACTTCTATATCTAAAAAACCTATAAAACTAAATATTAACACATCATCTACATCTGCTTTAATCGAGAAATTACCATCAAAATTTGTAGCTACACCTCGTTGAGTGCCTTTAACTAATACATTTACTCCTGGTAATGGGACTCCATTTTTATCAGTCACATTACCTGTAATTTGTTGCTGAGTGTTTTTTTCTTCTACATCAGTTTTAGGTGGACTATTACTATTTTCATTTTCCACTTTTTTTAACTTTAGAATAATTTGTTTGTCTAAAATCATAAATTCTATATTGGTGTTTTTAAACAACCCAAAAAGAATTTTTTGAATTCGCTGCTTGGTAGCCACTACTGAAACTTTACGATCAAGATTGATGTAGCTGTTGTTATATAAAAAATTAAACCCAGATTGTTTTTCAATATGATCAAAAACCTCACTTAATGGCTTGTTTTCCAAATCGAGGGTAAGTATTGAGTTCTGTGAATGAACCGTAGCATGCGTCTGTAACATGACTGCAATAAACAAGGTAAAAGTAATTCTCATCTTTAAACTTAACTTAGTAAAGCAGGGCGTATAATGAAATACGTGAATAAGCTTTTTTTTCATAATTTTAATTTGCTTTTAAGGTTATTATCGTGACTTTATTGCTTACTGGGGGTATGTTGCTGCATATTCCCCGGTTTTTTTATTTTGTAATTGTTATCTCATTATCGTTCATTTCATAGTTAAACCCATAACTTTTACTGAAATAAGTCATTATCTGTTCTATATTTTCTTGTTCAAAACGAGCCGTAAACCGCTCCTCGCTGATTTCAGGGATTTGATTTTCTATGTTCACATTATGTTGGCGTTCCAACATTTTTAAAATAGTTTTAAAGGGTGTGCTGGTGAATACGATTTCGTTATCCATCCATGCTGTGAACCTGCCCACATCTACGGTTCTCTTTTGCATAGTACTTCCCGTCTTGTCATAAACAGTTTGCTCGTTGGGTTCTAGCAAAATTTGCCCTGTTGGACTGCTTACTCTTACGGAACCTTCTCGAAGCGTAGTGTAAAGTTGGGATTCGTCGCTGTAAGCATTCACATTAAACTCGGTGCCTAGTACTTCAATGGCCAAGTCCCCAGAATTAACAATAAAAGGATGTTCTGCATCTTTTGAGACCTTAAAAAAGGCCTCCCCCGTTAAAACAACTTCACGTTTTTCCTTACCTGCAAAAGAAACAGGATACGTTAAGCTGCTTCCCGCATTTAAAAATATATGAGTACTATCGGCAAGTGTTACTTCAAAATGTTTCCCATAAGGAACTTGGAGGGTATTCTTGGCAATTGTTGCTTTTGTGCTTTCGTAACGGAGCACTCCCTTGTCAACCGTTGCTATTCGATTTTGTTTATCACCTAACAAACTATCCGTCATCGAATCTTCCAAGGTTTTTTGACTACCATTATCAAAAACAATCCGAACAGCATTATCATCAATCAGTGTCGGAGAATTAGTTGTGTTTGACATCTTCCAAAACAGAAACAACCCAATAGGTATGGCCAAAACCGCTGCCCATTTATAGAACGGATATAAAACCCTAGTTTTCTGTTGGGGTAAATCATCTATTTTTGACATGGTCATTTTAAGTGCGCTTTCCGTATCAAATTCACGATTGGTAGCTTTCAATAGATAATCGTCTTGAATAAAATCTTTGAAAATTTGCGCATTTTCTTCTTCTTTTAGTAGTTCCATCAAAATATCCAGCTCATCGTCTGAGATGGTTTTTTTGAGATATTTATTAATCAGACCTAAAAATTCAGGAATCGGCATTTAACTTTCTTTATTTTATTATATGACGAATACGTATTAAAAAACCCTTACCATATTGTTATTTTTTTATACATTTCAGCAATATTTTTGACTTTAGAGCATCAAAAATGACGACAATGAAGTATTTCTTTGAAGATGATGAAAAGTTGGTCGCAGCTATAAAAGTGGGCAACAAACATGCCTATTCCTTTTTGTACAAAGCGTATTATAATAAATTGTGTGCTTATGTCTATTCTTTGAATGATGACCTAAAAGAGTCTGAAGACATCGTTCAGGATGTGCTGTTAAAATTTTGGGACAAAAGAAAAACAATCAAAATTAATTCTTCGCTTAATGCATTCCTTTATCGATCTGTACACAATGCCTATTTAGATATTTATAGAAAGGATCAGCGAAAACATAAA
>CAYPMT010000113.1:0-7129 GCA_964411875.1 uncultured Kangiellaceae bacterium | reverse complement strand
CTTCACCTAGCACAATCGGTCTTAAGGTTGTATCTTCAGGGTTATACAGCCAAATGCCATAACGAGGTGATGCTTCTTGAATATCATCCTGCGCTAAATTTTCATCGCTACAAGGTAAAAAAGTAGGATTATCTTGTTCATCAACAGCATCAATTCGGCATTGTGAAAAACTGACCAGTAATCGCCTTGTACCATCATAAAAAGGATAAATATCAGCAAAACGGCCCTGTTGTGAAGGGTTATCATCGGTTCTAATAATAAAAGGTGTAGCACTATCTTGACCTAAACCATTAGCATTTGCCGCGCCAGTAGGCAAATTAATAGTTTGATTAATATCAATAAAGTTTTGCCAATCAATTAAAGCAAACTCGCCACCCAGGCGAGTAAAACTTCGGTCAGGTATATCCTGGTTTTGATCATCGGGGGCTCTGGGCCGAGTGGTTGGCGCCAGTTGCACTAACAAGCGCCCATCTTCAATTTGTCTTGGCTTCATAAAATCAATCTCGCTGCCATCACTACCCGTGTCATGGCTAACCATTCCATATAAAATTTCTAAACCGGTTCCATCTGGATTGACTTGATATAAATTAATTCTATTTTGCCCATAATTATCCCATCGACTAAAGACAATTTTTCCATTGTCTAAAACACTGGGATGCATATCGTGACTTTGGTTAAATGTTATTTGGTTAATTTCACTGCCATCATCTTGCATAACATGCAATGACAGTGCCTCAACACTTCTATCTTCATCTAACGCGCCAAACTGCGGTTTACCTTCATCCAGTAAAATAGCCTTAGCAATACGCTGACGTGTTGAAGAAAAAACGATTCGACCATCAGGTAAATAGTGAGGCGCAACATCTTGTCCTGCGCTAGCTCTAATATCTGACTCAATGATACGCCTTAACGCTTTAGTTCTATTATCATATTCCCATATATTCCAAGTCGGTTGCTCATCATCATCAACATCAGGAATTTCTGGTGCTCGCATCGCAAAAATAATTTTTTCACCATCATAAGAAGCCTCAACATCTTTAACATCATAAAGACTTCCCTCAGGAAAAGCTTGAGAAGTAATATCAACTTCGCCCGCGCTTGGTGTTGCTCTATCTCGCACATAAAGTATAGCGCTTGGGTTAAATGCAATTGGTTCACGAGGGTTCTCAACAACTGGAGCACCGTTCTCATCAACTGGCAATGCCCGCTTAATATAAGCAATCGGAAAGTCGACAACAACAGGGTCGGCATCTTGACCACCACCACCATTAGAACCATTCTCACTGGTACAGCCACTGATCACTAACCCCACAATAAAAAATGCGAATAACTTCGTGGTAAGTACCAATTGGTTTTGAGTTAGTTTGATCATACTTAAGAAGCTCATTTAAATTTGTTCAACATAATAAAATTTATTCTTTCGGAAAAACCAATAAGTTCTACTCCCTAGTGTTAAAACTACTTAATATCAACAAAACAAGCAATGTAATTTGTCTCACTTTCAACCGCTCAAAAATGTTAACACTATAAAAGGTTGGTTTTTACTAACAAACGGCATTGTGTCGAGTTTACTGTATAATTTCTGTGCATAACATCACGAAAAGCTGAATTCCATTCAGCTATACTTATGTTCAGCCGAGTAATAAAAAAATTAGCGGCCTAACTAGTACTGTTTAATTTAAAACAACGAATCATTTAAAAACAGCGGGTAAATGTTATGCTTCAGCCTAGTTTAAGAACTAAATCCAATCATACCATGATTTGGTTTATCGCTCTTATTATAGCAACCTTTTCTTTTTCTAGCCTAGCAGGCTCTAGAGAGCAGGCTAAACGTATTCATGATCGCTTAGCAGGCATTCCACCAACAGAAACCGTTTTAAATACCATGCAAGGCATGATTGATGCTAACCCAGATACGACAGGCCCAATAGATGCCGCTTATGAAGCAATGAAAAATGATGCCTTTTATAGCGTAACACTAAAAAACTGGATAACTCCTTGGACCAACGAACCTCAAACCATATTCGCTCCACTCAATGATTACACAGCGACGTTAATTGGTATGATTCGTGACGACAAAGATATTCGCACAATTCTCTATGAAGATATTGCTTATGTTGGCAATGCTTCTGGCTTGCCCGCTTATTCAACCAATAACAATGACCATTATGAACAAATGGAATCTCGTGCTTTACCTTTAAGTACAACTCTGCAAGAAACAACCCAGTCATCTCTTAACTCAGAATTATCAGCCACCGATACAGCTGGTATATTAACCTCACGCGCTTCAGCAAAAGCTTTTTTAATTGATGGCACTAATCGAGCACTGATTCGTTTTACCTTTATCAACCACCTTTGTACTGATCTCGAACCCTTAAAGGATACCGACAGAGCAGCTGATCGAGTCTCCCGAGATGTATCACGTAGTCCTGGTGGTGACAGCCGAATTTTTATGAATAACTGTGCAGGTTGTCACTTAGCCGTCGACCCTTTGTACCAGGCACTTGCCTATTACAATTATGACTATGATTTTGATAACGACCCCAGCGGTGAAAATGGCCAGCTTATTTTTAATCGTCAGGGTGAAACTGATGCCGAAACTAATTCAAGAGTCATGAAAAAATATCAAATTAATAACCTTAATTTTCCTTCAGGTTATATTACTACAGATGACACTTGGGTTAATCATTGGCGCAAAGGCTCTAACCAATTAATTGGCTGGGATAGCTCTCTTCCAGGTAATGGTACTGGTGTAAAGTCATTAGGTAGAGAAATTGCTCACAGTAATCAGTTTTTACAATGCCAAGTTGAAAAAGTATTTGAAAGTGTTTGTTTAAGAAAACCAGGCGATAGTAACGATAGAGAACAAGTTGCGAACATGGTGACATCACTCATCAATAACAGCTATCAACTCAAAAGAACTTTTGCTGAATCTGCAGACTATTGTAAAGGAAACTAAGAATGAAAAAACTTTTAATCAGCTCTTTACTCCTTATAACATTAGTCGCTTGTTCTGGTGGTGGACCTGAAACTGATGAAAGCGAGAACCCCAATCTAACCGATGGTAACAATTCAAATTATACAGGACCAGCACCTGCAACAGCAGACATACAAAAGTTTAAAACTGAAGTTTGGGATAAACTATCAACTGGTAATCGTTGTGGACAATGCCATGGCGGCAGCCAAGCACCTAATTTTGTTGATTTGAATGATGTTAATTTAGCTTATCAAGCGGCTAATCCATTGTCAGATTTAAGCCAGCCGAGCTTATCTCGACTTGTCACCAAAGTGGCTAACGGACATAACTGCTGGTTATCAAGTACATCGGCTTGTACAGATATTATCGAGGGATATATTGCTGCCTGGGCCGGTGATTCATCCTCTTCAGTTAATACTATCAACTTAATAGCGCCGACTTTACACGATCCTGGCGCAGCTAAATCTTTTCCTGAATCACCTGATTCATTTAAAAGTACAGTTTATCCCTTGCTAAAAGATTACTGCTCATCTTGCCATAGTGAAAATGCTAGTAACCCTATTTCACCCTTTTTTGCCAATGCCGATGATGATGATGGCAATGATGATGACGTCGATAGAGCTTATGCTGAAGCAAAAGCTAGAATGGATCTTGATACGCCTGCTAACTCCCGCTTTGTCATCCGTCTACGTAATGAATTTCATAACTGTTGGGGAGACTGCAACTCTAACGCCAATGAGCTAGAAGCGGCTATTCAGACTTTTACTGATAGTATTCCTACAACTGAAATTGATCCCGAACTACTTGTGAGCAAAGCCATGCAATTTGATGATGCGATTGTTGCCAGTGGTGGTGGCCGACATCAACCTGACATGATTGCTTTATGGGAATTTAAAGCTGGCCAAGGTAACACTGCTTTTGATACTAGTGGTGTTGAACCAGCCATCCATTTAAATATTGATGGTAACTTTAACTGGGTCGGTGGCTGGGGTATCCAAATTATTGATGGAAAAGCACAAGGCTCAACCAGCACTAGCAAAAAGCTGCATGATTTAATTAAAGCAACCGGCGAATATTCCATTGAAGCTTGGGTAACGCCAGCTAATGTCACTCAAGAAGGTCCTGCTGGTATCATTAGTTATTCCGCTGGAACAACAGCGCGTAACTTTACACTTGGCCAAACACTTTATAATTACGATTTTTTAAACCGTTCCAGTGAAACTGATGCCAATGGTGAAGCGGCCTTATCAACGCCAGATGCTGATGAAGTTTTACAAGCCGCTCTACAACATGTTGTTGCCATATTCTCTCCTGTTGATGGAAGAAAAATTTACGTCAATGGCCAACTCGTCGCTGATGAACAATCAACAACAGGTGGTAACATCAATGATTGGGATGATACTTTTGCTTTTGTATTAGGTAATGAAGTTTCTAGTAATCGTTTATGGCAAGGAACATTCCGTATGGTTGCTATTCACAACCGAGTACTAACCGAACAACAAGTTCTACAAAACTTTGATGTTGGTGTTGGCCAGAAATTCTTTATGCTATTTAGTATCTCTCATCTAATTGACTTAGACGACTCTTATATCATGTATGAAGCAAGTCAATGGGATAGCTACGCTTATTTATTTGATACACCAATATTTATTAACCTCGATGATCAAGCAGTTCCCAATAATATTGATCTTGAAGATCTAAGAATTATGGTTAATAGTAAAGTAATTGATGGTGGCCAGGCTTATAAAAATCTTAAGACTCAATTAAACGCCAACGACTACAACTCAACAACGGGTCAATTGATCTCTCGTATGGGAACTATCGTTCCATTAGAAAAGGGCATCGATGCTGATTGGTTTTCACTGGCTTTTGGTGAAATTGGTAGTTCAAGTAATGCCTTTGTTGAGCCTTCAGCGCCAACCCCTGCTGCACCAGTAGATTTAGAGGATAAATCAGAAATTGGAATACGTGATTTCTTAGAAATTCATGCTTCTATGTCAAAAGCAACAGGTATCAGTATGGCACAAACTGATGTAGCTCAAACTTATAACATTGTGAAACAACAAATGCCTACCTTAACTGACATTAATACGTTTAGCTCAGCACAACAAATGGGCATTACTCAGTTAGCCATTGAATATTGTAATGCCCTGGTTGAAGATAACAGTGCTAGAGCCAGCTACTTTAGCGGCTTTAATTTTAATGCCGCAGCCAATGTTGCTTTTGACACAGTTGGCGAACGCGACCAGATTTACGACCCTTTAATTACTAATATCGTTGGTAGTAACTTAGCAACTCAACCAACAACTGCAACTATCAAGTCGGAGTTAGACGATCTCATCACCAAGCTGACTGCTTGTGGTGCAGGTTGCTCTGCTGATCGCACTGAAATAGTCGTTAAATCAGTTTGTGCCGCCGCTCTAGGTAGTGCTGTTATGCTAGTTCAATAACGGGAGCATTGAATAATGAAAAAGAAGCCGACTCAAGAACAATTATTAAATGCACCTTTACTGCATAACTCACATAAGCGCCCGGTAACTCGTCGTGATTTTATTTCGCAAGGGTTTATGGGTGGCACCGCGACACTTACAGCACCGTCGATTCTTGGCTTATTTGCTAACCCTCGAAAAGCTAATGCTGCTTTATCTGCAGATATTGAAGCATTAAAAGCCGCCTGTGGAATTGCCGTCCAAGGTGCGGGAAGAATTCCTTTTATCTGTTTTGATTTGGCTGGTGGCGCTAATATTGCCGGTTCAAATGTTTTAGTTGGTGGACAAGGCGGCCAATTCGATTTTCTTTCTACTGCTGGCTACAGCCGATTAGGTTTACCTGCAGACATGATCCCTTCTATCGATCAACAAGGAGGCATAGCTAATTTTAATACTGATTTAGGTTTAGCTTTTCATAGCGATAGTGGCTTTTTACGTGGCATTTTAGAAAAAACAGCTAATGCAACTCGTACTAATACTAATGGTGCTGTTATCCCCGCTCGTTCGGATAACGACACAGGCAATAACCCCCACAATCCCATGTATGGTATTAATAAATCGGGGGCTGATGGTTCACTGTTAACTTTAATTGGTTCACAAAATAGTGATTCAGGTGGCAACTCTATGGCTCCAGCCTCTATGATTGATTTGGATTTTCGCCCGACTAAAGTTGATCGACCGAGTGATGTAACTGGCTTAGTTGATGTGGGCGATTTAGTTGGTTTGTTGAGTCAAGAAGATGCTGTTTCTGTTATGGAATCTATTTCCCGTATTTCTGATAGAAAAATGTCTCAAGTTAATACTAATATTACGGCAGATGCTGTTATCAAAGAAATGATTCAATGTGGTTATGTTAAAAGCGCTGACTTAGCTGACCGATTTGGTAACCCAAGTACATTAAGCCCAACACTTGATACCGATATTGTTGGCCCTAATGGTATTTTTACTCAAGAAGAATTTGATTCAGACAGGGAATTTCAAAAAGCAGCTTCCGTGATGAAAATGGTTATCAATGGTTTTGCCGGTGCTGGTACTATTACTATGGGTGGCTATGACTACCACACTGGTGATAGAGCTGTTGGTGAGGTTCGTGATCTACGCGCCGGACGCTGTATGGGAGCTTGTTTAGAATATGCAGCTCGAGTTGGCGTGCCTTTGATGATGTATGTCTTTAGTGATGGTTCTGTGTTTAGTAATGGAATGATAGATAACTCAGCAGATGGTCGTGGTAAAGGTGTGTGGACTGGCGATAACTCCTCAACAGCCTCATCTTTCTTTTTAGTTTATAACCCTAATGGCCGAGCTCAATTGATTGGTGCAACACCAGAACAACAAGCTATTCATCAACAAATTGGTTATATGCGTCCTGATGCATCAACTGAAACATCTGCAACACCTGCAGCCAACAACCCTAACCTATTGGTAGAAACTGTTATACTCAACTACATGGCTTTACATGGTACACAGGGGCAATTTGGCGATGCAAATCTCTTTCCTAATCATGGCCTAGGTAGTAGCGCTCTGATAGATAGCCTAACTGCTTTTCAACCTATTGTTAATGGAACAATTTCGTAATAATTTTTTATTCATCATCAGACAATAGCCAACTAATTACCGGCTATTGTCATTTCCTCTAATAACCAAGAACCGGTTAAAACACTGC
>CAYPMT010000112.1:0-7174 GCA_964411875.1 uncultured Kangiellaceae bacterium | reverse complement strand
ATAAAAAATGTTAGCTTTTTAAATCAGCCTGTTTAACGATTATTTTTTCAGAAAAAAATAATTTAATGCGCCTGTTCCCAATTATCCCCTACCCCAACATCGACGATTAAAGGAACACTAAGCTCAACAGCATTTGACATTAATTGATTAATTTTTTCTTGATAAGATGAAAGTTGTTTTTCAGCAACCTCAAAAACCAGTTCATCATGCACTTGCATAACCATAAAACAATCAGATGCTTCTGCATCTAACCACTTTTGGATTTCAAGCATAGCAAGTTTAATAATATCAGCAGCACTACCTTGCATGGGCGCATTAATTGCCGTCCGCTCTGCAGCTTGACGCAACATACCATTGGAGGCATTAATTTGTGGTAAATATAAACGCCGGCCAAAGAGGGTTTCAACATAACCGAGTTCTTTAGCTTTTTGTTTGGTCGATTCCATATATTCACTGACACCAGGATAGCGAGCAAAATAAGTATCAATATAATGAGCAGCCTCATCATTGGAAATATGTAATTGTTTGGCTAATCCAAAACGAGACATACCATAAATTAAACCGAAGTTAACGGCTTTTGCATGACGACGTTGTTCAGAGGAAACTTTCTCAAGCTCGACACCAAAAACTTCTGCTGCTGTAGCGGAGTGAATATCTAAGTTATCTGCAAAGGCTTGCAGTAAATTAGGATCTTGAGATAAGTGAGCCATAATTCTTAATTCAATTTGAGAGTAATCTGCAGCAATTATTTTATAACCATTCGGCGCAATAAAAGCTTCTCGAATACTCCGACCTTCTTCAGTCTTAATCGGGATATTTTGTAAATTAGGATCGCTCGATGATAAACGTCCAGTTGCAGCAACCGCTTGATGATAGGACGTATGCACTCGGCCTGTACGCTCCTGTATCATTTGCGGTAACTTATCAGAATAGGTTGATTTTAATTTACTTAAGCTACGATACTCTAAAAGCACTTTGGGTAAAGGATAATCCAAAGCTAATTGGGCTAAAACTTCTTCTGCGGTTGAGGGCTGTTTTTTAGGTGTTCGCTTAATGACTGGCAAGCCTTGTTTTTCAAATAAAATTTCTTGTAACTGTTTTGGCGAACTTAAATTAAACGGCTGACCAGCTAAGTCATAAGCTTTTTGTTCCAGCTCTAAAATACGCTTAGCAAACACCTGGCTTTTTTGGTTAAGAAAATCACTATCAATTAAAACACCACGACTTTCCATTTTAGAAAGTACTGACACTAAAGGTATTTCAATTTCACTAAAAATAGTTTTAGGGCCTTCTTGTTCCTTTAATTGCGGCCAAATGGTTTGGTGTAATTGTAAAGTAATATCAGCATCTTCTGCAGCATAAGGGCTTGCTACTTCAAGATCAATTTGATCAAAGGTTAATTGTTTTTTCCCTTTACCAGCAACATCTTCAAAATGAATGCATTCATGAGCCAAATATTTCTCCGCTAAAGTATCCATATCATGGCGGTTTGCCGTACTATTTAATATATAGGATTCAAGCATTGTGTCAAAAACAACGCCTTGTAACTGAATACCAACCGCAGCAAAAATACTTTGATCGTATTTAATATTTTGGCCTACCTTTTTTATTTTAGAATTTTCCAATACTGGTTTTAACTGTTGTAAAGACCATTCAAGATCTAATTGCTCAGGCACGCCAGGATAACTATGGGTCAAGGGCAAATAGGCAGCCTCGCCTTGATCAATCGAAAAAGAAATACCAACTAAGTTTGCCGCGATAATATTTAAATTAGTCGTTTCTGTATCGATGGAAAATAAATCAGATTGCTCAAGTTTTTTAACCCAGCCTAATAATTGTTGTTTTTCTAAAATTGTTTGGTATTGACTTGTATCTACTCGTTTTGTTTGAACTACTTTTTCATCAGCATTTTTATCAGCACTTTTTACTGAAACACTTTTCTCATTCGGCTCAGGCAATACTGGCTTGCCAGCATGCAATTCTTTTAGCCAAGCGTTGAATTCATACTGAGCAAATAAATCTTCTAAGGTTTCTTTATTGCCATCGTTTAGTATCAACTCTGAAATTGATAGGGGTAATTCAACATCCAACTTGATTGTGGCAAGTTCATAAGACAAACGTGCATCGGGTTCATTCTTTACCATTTTTTCGGCTAAGGTTTTCGCACCACGAATTGATAACTCAGAAATTTTATTAAGGTTGTTATAAATCGTATCTAATCCACCGAGTGATTGAAGCAAAGCTAAAGCCGTTTTTTCACCAACACCAGCGACGCCAGGAATATTATCAACCTTGTCACCCATCAAAGCTAAGAAATCAATAATAAGTTCAGGAGGAATACCAAATTTATTTTTAACTCCTTCAATATCTAAAAACTGATTGGTCATGGTATTAATTAAACTGACATGCTGATTAACCAACTGTGCCATATCTTTATCGCCCGTTGATATCACGGTCTCAATACCTGCGTCAGTTGCTTGCTGGGATAGAGTGCCAATAACATCATCAGCTTCAACCCCTTCAATTGAAATTAGCGGTAAGCCTATAGCCTTAATCATTTGATGTAACGGCTCGATTTGATCCCGTAAATCATCTGGCATAGGTGGACGGTTAGCCTTGTAATCTGCATAGATTTCATTACGGAAGGTTTTTCCTTTAGCATCAAAAATCACCGCTATTTGATTCGACTGGTATTGGCGATAGAGACTTTTGAGCATATTAATGACGCCATAAATAGCGCCAGTTGGCTGTCCAGCAGAAGTCGTAAAATTGATCGTATGGTAAGCACGAAATAAATAGGATGATCCATCAACTAGAATAAGTGGGGATTTTGACTCAAGATCGATTTCAGTTTGCTTGGATTGATTTTGCATGTATTAATTTAATCACTCTTAAACTTTTAGTTTGACCACCAAAGGGATAATCGCTATGGTTAAGGCCGCTTGAAAACAGTTGGCTATTCTAACCTAAGAAAGCATCAACTGCTGAGCCTAATCGTGATCATTTTTTTAGCTATGTTTTCGTTTATGGCAAAAATGTTTCACGTATGTTTCAAGTTAATGAATTTTTTAATAACATAAGTTAAGTAGTTAATAATAAAGAAAAAATTGCCTTACAACTTTCTGTGGAAAAAATAGTGCATAAAAATCATTGAATAATACTAAAAATGTTGCTAGGCAAAACACTTAAAAACCCATTCACAATTAAGTCAATAAAAAACAATAACTTATAATAAAAAAACAGGTCTTCATGGTAAATAATAAAATTGTGGATAAATCAACTTCACCTGTGAATAACTCAGTAAACGGTGCTATTAAAAAGTAAAAAATGAACCCGTCTAACACACTTTTTATTGATAAACTAAAGCAACTTACCATATATATCCGTAAGATAATTATCTGGATAGCGCTAGGCATAATCATTGCCTTGTCTTTAAACCTACTCAGCTCTTGGTTATTTAACACTCACTTAAGTATTTTAAGCAACCTAAGTCTTTGGAGTAGCATTGGCCTATTGTTACTAACAGCTTATGCTCTAACTAACGCTTTTAAACAAATACCCCCAATTATTGGCCAACTAGTCAGCTGGCTAACAATAGGTATGCTAGTTATCTTAACGATTAACATTTTAGCTAGCTGGTTATTTAAAAGTAGTTCTATTTTGCTGAGTGAATCAATCACTTGGATGCATAGCGCTAACTTTTTATTGGCAACAGCTTACACTCTCAATAGAAACAATCATGTTAGGGTGGATATTTTTTATGCCAAAATGTCGGCAAAAACTCGGGCGCTAGTTGATCTCCTCGGCACACTACTTCTATTAATTCCAACCAGTGCTTTTATTCTATGGTCAAGTTGGTCTTATGTTTTACTCAGCTGGCGGATCGGTGAAACTTCAGCAGAAGCGGGCGGCATACCAGCAACTTATTTATTAAAAGGCTTTTTAATTATTATGCCGGTATTGTTAATTCTTGAAGCGATTAATCAAATCGCTCTGCAATTAAAAATACTGTCGTCACCAAGTTCAAGTAATGATGATAATTCAAACATTGCCAATCCAAAACCAGGAGAAACCTCATGGAATGGTTAGCACTTGGCATGTTTGTGAGCGTCTGCCTGATATTATTGGCGGGCTATCCTGTCGCTTTTTCTTTGGCTGGAACAGCATTAATCTTTGCTGGTATTGGCATTATATCTGGCGAGCTACATCCAGCTATTCTTAAATCAACCTTTAGTCGCTTGTTTGGCATCATGCAAAATTCAACCTTGATAGCCGTGCCACTATTTATTTTTATGGGAACCTTGCTAGAAAAAACTAAAATTGCCGAAAAGCTTTTAATGGGCATTTCCGGTCTTTTTGCACAAACATCAGGCGGGCTCGCTATTTCGGTCGTGATTGTCGGTGCATTGTTAGCTGCTAGTACCGGAATTGTCGGAGCAACGGTTGTCACCATGGGTGTGTTATCGCTACCAGTAATGTTGAAATCAGGTTACTCTGCTCCACAGGCAACCGGTGTTATTTGCGCATCAGGTACTTTGGGACAAATTATTCCACCCTCCATTGTGTTAGTTCTGCTTGGTGATGTGATTGCCAGTGCGAACCGTGATACAGCTATTGGAGCAACACCTGTGTCAGTCGGCGATTTGTTTGCTGGCGCATTAATTCCTGGATTATTGTTAGTTGCTCTTTATATTATTTATGTTCTTATTTTTGTCAAAATAAAGCCTTCACAATCGATAAAACTCTCTACACCGACCAAGCCAGATGCCTCATCAACAAAATTTCAATGGGCTACTTTAATTCTTCCTCTCTTTCTAATTTTGCTTGTCCTTGGTTCAATTTTAGCGGGTATTGCCACGCCAAGCGAAGCAGCTGCACTTGGTGCAACCGGTGCTGTTTTATTAGCGGCTTATTCAAAAGAGCTCACTTTTTCAAGACTCAAAGAAGTGGTCAGACAAACCACTAAAACTTCTAGCATGATTTTTACTATCTTAATTGGTGCATCAATTTTTTCTTTAGTATTCAGGGCCTACGAAGGCGATGATGCTATTCGCGAACTATTAAGCAATCTGCCTGGTGGCGTCGGTGGGGCGGTTTTTATTGTTATGCTCGCGATGTTCCTACTCGGCTTTATTCTTGATTTCATTGAAATTGTTTTCGTTGTAGTCCCATTAACTGCGCCGGCATTATTAGCCATGGGAGTCGACCCCATTTGGCTAGGTGTTATGATAGCGGTTAATTTACAAACCTCCTTTTTAACCCCACCGTTTGGGTTTGCACTCTTTTACCTTAGAGGAGTGACCCCAAAATCCATTGCCACAACTGAACTCTACAAAGGTGTTTTGCCTTTTATTGCAATTCAGCTAGTCTTATTAATATTGATGGCTTTATGGCCCCAAATAGTTACTTGGCTACCAAGTTTAATTTATTGATATAAAAGATAATTCACTAAATATTTAGGCTAAATAACCAAACCTTGACTATACTTTAGTTTAATTATCTGACTTTAATTAACAAGCTGCTGGGTTTTGCTTGCTGGTTTTTAACCCCAAACTACCAACTTAAGACTTAATGCCATGGACGATACATCAAAAGCAGTAAAGCAAACTTCTCAATCCCAAACAAAGGATTGGGCAATTTTTTATCTTTCATTAAGCTTGATTATCATCAGCTTAATCAGCTTGTATTTTGAAAAACACCTTGTTTGCTCTCTATCATTAGTTCTTTGTTTCATCGCGCAATTATTTCAAAAACCGCAGCCTCAGGTAGACCAGAGCCTTTACTTTAAACCTAAGGTTCAACACTTGAAGAAACAATTACATACTCATGATAATTTTAATCATATACTACAGAAAGTATTTGGATTATGGAGCCAAGAAGTTGAAAAAACCATACAACAATCCGATCACGCTGGTAAACAATTAACTGAACAATTTACTTCCATTATCAATAATATTTCGTTAGCCATTAATGTTACTAATACAAAAGATCTACATAACAATCTAGTATCATCATCCGCATCTGTCAAACAAACATCAGAAGCCATTAAAAGTGATTTGGAAGATTTAAAAGACACACTACTCCAAATGGCTTATCTAGAAAGAGAGTCATTAAAAAAGATTGATAGCCTTTCAGGCTTTATGGGAGATTTAACTAAAATGGCTGGCGAAGTTGAAGCACTTGCAGAACAAACTAATCTGTTAGCACTCAATGCAGCCATTGAAGCTGCACGTGCTGGTGAAGAAGGCCGAGGCTTTGCGGTTGTTGCCGATGAAGTAAGGCGACTAGCAATTCAATCGAAAGGCACTGGCGAAGAAATTCTTAAAAAAATTGGTATTGTCGGTGATAATGTTAAGGATATTTTAGAATCAGCAACGAATAATGCAGAAAAAGAACACGCCATGGCAGAAAAAGCCAATGAAGTCATCCACAATGTGATTACACAACATAAACTGACCACCTATACATTGGCACAGTCAGATAAACTATTAACCAATATGAGCAAGCAAGTTCAAACGGAAATATCAACAATGATTGTTGAGCTTCAGTCTCATGATAAAGTTCATCAACAATTAAAAAACATAAACTCACATATTCTGGATGCTAAAAGCATTATCAAGAAAATGGCTAGCCAGGATAAAAATAGCTGTGTAGAACAAGTCCAGTTATTACAGCAAAAACTTTCGGAATCAGATAACAAAGAAAAAAGCTTAACCGATGAAAATATTAACTTTTTTTAAGTTACCTTTTCTTGCCCTGAGCTCAGAACTATGACTTTTATCAAAAATAATTAAGTCATGTTTTTTCTAGAACCTAACTAATAGAAAGTCAAATATTTTACTTAAAGTATTTAACAAGTAACTCAGGGTTTTTAACTTTATACAATTGCCTTGAATTATTATCTTTACGCTTCACATAGCCTTTACTTGAAATTAACCACGTTTGCTTTTCATCATTAATATTTAACTCAATATAATGTTGGTATAGTGGCAGTATTTTTACATAAGTTTTTTCACAAGTTTTAATGGCAACTCTAATCTCATTAGCTGCATTTTCTTCTGTTATTGACAAAAGCAATTGACCTTTTTCAGAATATACATTAATAGAATGAGGACTATTAGATCTTTGAACATCCTTATTTTTGCATGCCGTTAAAAGGGTAAAAAAAAGTAAT
>CAYPMT010000111.1:0-7226 GCA_964411875.1 uncultured Kangiellaceae bacterium | reverse complement strand
TATTAGATTAATCATGGTTAGGGATTATAATCTCAGATAAAGATTTTTACTAGCCTATTCTTCACAAACCCTCTCCTCACTCATAGAGATGGCTCTAATCTTGCTTCTTAGAACGTTTAAAAACTGGCGTTCTTACATAACTAGGCTGTAATTTCGCCGGTTCTAGCCATTGATTTTGCTTAAACAAACTTTCCGCATACTCCAAACTATAAATAGCTTGGGGATAAGCTTGTTCAAATAGCTGTGTTTTATTTAAACACTGTTTACCAATTTTAGCTGAATTTGATGATTTTTGCTCAAAAAATATCGCTTCATAAGCTAACCAACCACTACCAATCAAACCAATATTGAGGTCCAATTGGTCACTAAACAGGCTATCAAAGTCAAGCTGATCTGGTGCAATAACGCTTTCTTCAGGCTCCTGCTCTTGGTGGCTTAGCAAGCTTACTTGATCACTGGCATTAACTGACACGGCTGAAAAGTAAACTTCTTGCATGCGCGCATCAATGGCACAAAGCCAATTTTTCTGACCCGTTTTAGCAAAACCAGACAAAGCTAAATTGGTTAATGTTGATAAACTTAATGTTGGCAAATCAGCTCCATAGGCCAAACCCTGGGCCGCTGATACAGCAATTCGAACTCCAGTAAAAGCGCCTGGCCCTACATGACAAGCAATTGCATCGAGTTGACTCAAAGTTAACTCAGACTCACTAAGCAACTCTTCAATCATAGGTAAAAGTAACTGAGCATGTTGTCGTGGTGCCAATTGATAACGCTGAGTTTTTTCACCTTGGTTTAATAGTGCAACCGAGCAAGCTTCAGTCGAAGCATCGATGGATAAAATTCGAGTCATTCAGTGGTTAGTCAATCATTTATTGGTTGGTTTATTATATCAGTGATAAATTCTGCGACCAATTGAGGATCACGAGTTTTTTTCATATCAGGTAGACTGTTTAGAAAAACTTCGGCATAGGGTTTACCCACTAAACGTGGATCACAAATACAAATAATGCCACGATCATCAAGACTTCTAATCAATCGCCCACAACCTTGTTTAAGTGATAAAACGGCTTCTGGAATTTGTAAATCAAAAAAAGGATTACCACCATTATTTCGGCACTGTTGCATTTTTGCATTTAAAATAGGATCATCCGGCGGTGCAAAAGGAAGCTTGTCGATAACAACAAAGATCAAGTCGTCGCCTCTCACATCAACACCTTCCCAAAAACTGCCTGTTGCCATAAGCACAGCTTTATCTTCCTCAACAAAGCGCGTTAATAATTCTTGGCGACTGGCTTCACCTTGAACTAAACAATTAAAAATATCGTACTCTCTCAGTGCTTCTGCTGCTGCAGTCAGTGCACGATAACTGGTAAATAATAAAAATGCTCGCCCCTCAGTTTGTTGTAATAAAGGTAAAATACTTTCTAACATAGCTCGACTATGTGAAGCTGATTTAACGGAAGGTAGTCCTCGTGGCACATAAAGCATGGCTTGCTTTTGATAATCAAAAGAGGATGGCAAAGTTAAACTTCTAATTTCATCCCAGCCTAGCCCATCAATATAATGCTGATAATGACCATTGACACTTAAAGTCGCTGAAGTCATAACCCAACTAGATTCTGCATAACGTTGCCTGCTCTGCTGAAATAAGGTCGCTATATTCAATGGTGTAGTATGTAAACGAAAACCACTTTTCATGGTTTCATACCAATTAATTCGAGGCTGATTATTTTCGTCTTCACTTTTATTTTTAAATTGAAAGTTCTCCATTACATAACGAAACTGCATCAAACGTTCAAAACAGGATTCAAGTACTTTTGTTCGAGATGAATTAACTTTAACAATACTAAATAAGTTATTGATTTTATTAGATAGTTCATCTATTTCTTTCTGCATTTCTATGTCTGGGTTCCAATCTGCTTTAAGATCAAACTCGGGCAAGGCTAAACGAAACTCCTTAGCTTGCTTAGCTAAACGTTGTGACTCTAATAACAAATCACGCGAATCGGTTACTTGAGTTCGATATTCAAGCTCAACTTCACGACAAAGATCATTAATTTGACGACTTGAAATAGAGTCACCATAAAATTGATAGGCCACTTTATTTAAGTGGTGAGCTTCATCAATAATAAAAACATCGGTATCAGGTAGCAGCTCACCAAAACCATCTTCTTTAAGCACTAGGTCCGCTAATAACAAATGATGATTAACTACTAGAATTTTCGCTTTACGAGCTTTTTCTCTCGCATTAGCTAAAAAGCATTTTTCAATAAAAGGACAATCTTGGCCAAGACAGTTTTCAGCTGTGCTCGTCACATAACTAATTGCTGGTGAGTCTTCTGGTAATGATGCCAATTCACTTAAGTCACCGGTTAAAGTTTTGTCTCGCCAACGGTTAACTAAATTAAGATGTGTAACGGCCCGAGCATCTGGCAGACGCCCAGAAGCTAAAGATGACTCTAAACGGTATTCGCACAAGTAATTATTGCGCCCTTTAAGTAATGCCGTGGGTGGTGAACAGTCAAGTACTTTTAAAACGACAGGCAAATCTTTCTTAAATAGTTGATCTTGTAAATTTTTGGTGCCTGTTGAGATCACAACAGATTTATCTGATAACACGGCGGGTAATAAATAGGCGAAGGTTTTTCCAACACCAGTACCGGCTTCAATTAATAAATTACTCGATTGATTAATGGCCTGATTAACTGCCACGGCCATTTGTTGTTGTTCTGGACGAGTTCTAAAATTAGGATTAACTGTGGCAAAAGGACCATCACTATCAAGTAACTCCTCGACTTGCTGATCATTTATCAAGACTCAAACATCCAAACCAACTCACCAATTGCCTTATATTTTGCGACGGTCATAGAACCTCGTTTATCATTGGGAATAACCTGTAATTCTTTTTCAATAATTTTTCGATTCACTTTATAAATCTCCGTGGGTTGATAGTCGCCATCATAAATGACCATTAATAAATGATCCCAACCCGACGCTAAACTCAATTGTCCCAATTTTTGACGTGCTTTGCCTGCTTTAAAAATAACTCTTCCCTTAATTAAATACTTTTCCTGAGTATCATTAACATCAATTGCATCGATACCGCCTTGATCATCACCTTCTTGATCATCCACTTTTTGCAAATTTAGTTTATCGATAGCATCAAAGCGAGCCAGCTCAGCAGTCACGGGCAAAGCTTGACCTGTGGTATTACGATAATCAGCCGCCACTTTACGTGTCTGCTCAATCAGTAAAGCCGTGCTATAGGTTTTGCTAGTGGGTTCCTCTGTCACAGGGTTACCAAATAACAATAAGTGGGTGATAATAAAATTATAACGCGAATAAAAAAGCTTAGGTAGTCGGAGATTGGAAGATGTTGACGATTAAAACAATCTTAAGCCTTATAATCAAATTTTTGACCCAGTAGCTGACGACCATCACTATCATAAACCAAACTGTCATCGGTTAGCTTTCCATCACTTGCTCGATAAGATTTTTTTCGTCTATTCTGTAACAAAAGCGTTTCTTGTTTGGGTTGAGGGTCTTTTTTAAGGTAGTCTGAGGTTTTTGGCTGTGCAGCAAAAACAGCTTGGCCTTTATCAAGTATTTGACCAGAAGATTTAGCTTTTGAGCTATAAAGAATTGTCCTTTTGCCAGTATGACCAATATTCATGGTCTCAAGCCTCTCGTTTAAACACTAGTCGTGTTTTAATACCGACAGCTCACTGGCAACTACAGTTAAACAGCAACTAACTAACTAATATAAAAGAATAAATATAAAAATATTCATATAAATTGAGATTATAGGTTAACTATAGCTCAAATTTTGACACTTGTCATAAATATGACTTGGTTTTGTGTTTGACTACAATATTAGCTGGACTGACTAATTATCAGGATGACAAATCCATTAATAACTAAAAAATTTAAATGAGATAAAAAAAATTTCACTGGTATAATCCTTGCTTGCTTTCTGATAATAAGAAAGTCACATACAGCTCTAGGATGGACTAATAGGATTAAATGAGATTTATCTCAATAGCTGATTAAATTAGTTTGCAACACTAATAATTTAAAACTTATATTTTTTTAAGGCTAAACTGAACTCATGGATAATAAAGAAAAATTAATACCTAAAAATAAAAAAGCTGAAGCCAATCAATACTTACCGACTAAAGTTTGTTTGTTGCCGATTAGTGAGCGCCCTTTCTTCCCACCTCAAACATTACCTATATTAATGAATGAGGAAAGCTGGCGAGATACCATTGAGTTTATTAGCGAAGAATATAAAGATACGACGGGCTTAGTCTTAGTCAAAAATCCAACACCAGAAGACGCTACACCAGAGGAATTTTTTAAAGTAGGCACTTTAGTTAAAATTCATCATCCGGTTATCTCCTCTGGTAAAGTTCAGTTTATTGCTGAAGGCTTACAACGTTTTCGTATAAAAAAATGGTTAAGTAAAGAGCCACCTTTTATAGTTGAAGTAGAGTATCCGCAAGAACCTGATTACTCTGAAAGTGATGAGCTCAAAGCCTATGCTATTGCGATTATTAATACACTCAAAGAGCTAGTGCCGCTTAATCCACTTTATAGCGAAGAATTAAAGTTTTTCCTCAACCGTTTTGATCCCAATGAGCCATCTCAATTAGCCGACTTTGCGGCTAGTGTTACGACGGCTACTCGTGATGACTTACAATATGTCTTAGAAACCGTCCATCTAAAACGTCGTATGGAAAAAGTTTTAGTTTTAATTAAAAAAGAGCTGGAAGTCGCTCGCTTACAAAAAGATATTCATGATCAAGTTGAAGAATCACTGAGTGATAACCAACGACGGTTCTTTTTATATGAACAATTAAAAGCTATCCAAAAAGAACTGGGGATTGCAAAAGATGATAAAACGGCAGACCTAGAACGTTTTGTTAAAAATATTGCTAATAAAACTTTACCTGATAGTGCTAAATCGAAATTTCATGAAGAACTCGATAAATTATCAGTGCTAGAATCTGGCTCACCAGAATATGCTGTCACTCGGAATTATTTAGAAACTTTTTCTAAGTTACCTTGGGGGCTTTATACTCAAGATAATCTAAAACTACGTTCGGCAAAAAAAGCTTTAGATATGGAGCATTCTGGTCTTAATGACGTCAAAGAACGCATTGTAGAGTTTTTAGCCTTAGGTGCGCTAAAAGGTGAAATTTCTGGCTCAATATTATTATTAGTTGGTCCACCTGGTGTTGGTAAAACGTCTATTGGGCGCTCCATTGCCAATGCCTTAAATCGAAATTTTTATCGTTTTTCACTCGGTGGAATGAGAGATGAGGCTGAAATTAAAGGTCACCGAAGAACTTACATCGGCGCTATGCCTGGTAAAATTGTTCAAGCACTAATCGAGTCAAAATCATCTAACCCTGTAATTATGCTCGATGAAATTGATAAAGTTGGATCAAGCTATCAAGGCGATCCATCATCAGCATTATTAGAAGTTTTAGATCCAGAACAAAATAATCAATACCTTGATCACTATTTAGATGCGCGTGTTGATTTATCTAAAGTACTTTTTATCTGTACAGCTAATCAACTTGATACGATTCCTCGACCGCTCTTAGATAGAATGGAAGTCATTCGTTTAAGTGGTTATATTCTCGAGGAAAAACTTGCCATTGCAAAAAGTCATTTATGGCCCAGGCAGTTAGAAAGCGCAGGTATAGGCACAACAAAAATCAATTTATCTGATACTGCACTTAAAGCACTCATTGATGGTTATGCTCGTGAGTCTGGTGTGAGAAACTTGGATAAATTACTCGCTAAAATTATTCGCAAATGCGCTGTTAGTTTAATTAATAATAAAAACAAACGTATTTATATTAGTAAAAAGAATTTAGCTAATTATTTAGGCATGCCTGTATTTACTAAGGAAACTTTAATGACAGGTGTCGGCATTTGTACAGGATTAGCCTGGACATCTATGGGTGGGGCAACACTCAGTATTGAGGCTGCCAAAATTCACAGTGGTGCACGAGGCTTCAAACTCACCGGTCAGCTCGGCGATGTGATGAAAGAATCCGCTGCAATTGCTTATAGTTATATCTCTGCTCATTTAACTCAATATGGTGCAGACGCAAATGCCTTAGATAAACAATATATTCATTTACATGTACCCGAAGGTGCAACCCCCAAAGATGGTCCAAGTGCAGGCATTACAATGGCTAGCGCATTACTTTCACTGGTGCTCAATAAAAAGGTAAAAGACAAGGTTGCAATGACTGGCGAGCTAACTCTGAGTGGTAGTGTATTAGCTGTAGGCGGTGTTCGAGAAAAAGTGATTGCTGCAAAACGAGAAGGCATTAACACCATTATTCTGCCTAAAGAAGTTCAAGAGCGCTTCAAAAAATACCCTCGACATATTCGACAGGATCTAACAGTACACTTTGTTTCTCATTTTAATGAGGTGTTTAAGGTATTGTTTTAGGTTTAGAACTAATTGATTTATTCAATCGAATCAAAAATTCGTTGTTTAATATCGTCTAAACTACCAACACCTTCAACTTTAACATATTGAGGCGCTTTACTGTCGCCTTGCGACGACCAATCAGAATAATAATCGATTAATGGTTTGGTTTGTTGATGATAAACCGCTAAGCGGTCTTTCACCGTTTCTTCTGAATCATCTGGCCGTTGAATTAAGGCTTCACCAGTCACATCATCTTTATCTGCTTCTCTCGGTGGATTATATTCAATATGATAGGTTCGTCCCGAACCTGGGTGAACACGACGGCCGGCAAGACGTTTAATAATTTCTTGATCCGCCACATTAATTTCAACCACATAGTCAACATCAATCTCATACTCTTTCATCGCATCAGCTTGAGGGATGGTCCTTGGGAAACCATCCAACAAATAACCATTAACACAATCTGACTCAGTAATGCGCTGTTTAACTAATCCTATAATAATTTCATCGGAAACCAGCTTACCTGCATCCATAACCGCTTTAGCTTGTAACCCTAGAGGTGTAGCGGCTTTAACCGCAGCGCGCAACATATCCCCAGTCGATATTTGTGGAATAGCATGCTTTTCCGCAATAAACTGAGCTTGAGTACCCTTACCCGCTCCGGGTGCACCAAGAAGAATGATACGCATAATGCTGAATCTCCAATTAATATCTGTTTAAGAAACTATTCTAAGCGATTATTATAGACAGCTAATCGATGTTAAACCAG
>CAYPMT010000110.1:0-7235 GCA_964411875.1 uncultured Kangiellaceae bacterium | reverse complement strand
AATAGCTTTTATTGTTTTTTTTATTTCAAAATGTATAATCAATTGCTGAAGTATGAACTCGTTATATTACATGCTTTATTGAAAATGGCTGCATTAAAACCTAACCAATAATTAACCTTGGATTTTATTATGTTTAAATTAAATATTTTGTTACCAAAAGTATCTCGCTTAACACTAAGCCTTTGGAGTATCTTATCAATCGCTTTCATTGCCGGTTGTTCTAATACTGCTTCTGTAGATCAAGCCAGTGGCTCTGAATGGTCATCATCTTATGCAAAGTTACAGACACTTTCTGCTGAAGAAATAGAACAACTATCTCAGGAAGAAGCTGATAGGCTTACTAAAGATATACCTGAGGAAAAACTACAAGCACTCTTTGCGGAAAAGTTTCCAGAAAGTGCTGGAGCAGAAATTAACTGGAAAGGTAAACAAGCCCCTGATTTTACCTTAAAAGATTTGTCGGGTAAGGAATATAAACTATCTGATTTTCGTGGCAAATATGTTTTCCTTGATTTCTGGGGCACTTGGTGTGGACCGTGTTTAGAAGCATTGCCAGAAATAAGAGAAGCCTATACTAAAGTTGATAAAAGCAAAATTGAATTTATTGGTGTTTGTGCTGGATGTGATGATCTTGAAGAGTTTTCCAAAGAGAATGATTTACCTTGGATTCAACTGCTTGATAATGAGGATGAAGATGCTTCTGCTAAATATTCAGTACTAGGTTATCCTGCCCCATTGTTAATCGACCCAAATGGAAAAATACTGGAAGAAGGTATTTCCGATGCAGGCTATGCCAATTTTAAAGATCTTATGGCACTTATAAAATCACACGTAAAATAAATTAAAGATATTATTTTTAATTTAATAGGAAGGCCACTCATTAGTGGCCTTTTTTATGTTAGTAGTCGCGGAACAACAAAACGCCATGGATTTACCTGAGGGAATCTATAATAGTTATTTAATCTTAAATAACTAGCCCACCCAAACTCGGGCATTTCGAAACATTCGCATCCAAGCTCCATCTTCACTCCATTCATCTGGTGCATAGGAGTTTTGTACACTTCTAGCAACACGCTCTGGGTGCGGCATCATAATGGTCACACGCCCGTCGCTTGTAGTTAATCCAGTGATACCATAAATCGAACCATTAGGGTTACTCGGATAAGCCGTGGTGACTTGATGGTGATTATTGATAAACCTTGCCGTTATCAAACCAGATTTATTAGACTGTTGAGCTAATTCATTACTGGAAAATTCGACTCGACCTTCACCATGAGAAACAGCAATTGGTAATTTTGAACCTTGCATACCTTTAAAGAAAACTGAAGGGCTTTCAGAAACTTCGAGCATACTAACCCGTGCTTCAAATTGTTCTGATTCATTACGCACAAAGCGTGGCCAATTATCAGCACCAGGAATAATTGAGTGAAGATTAGAAAGCATCTGACAGCCATTACAAATACCTAAAGTAAAGGTTTCTTGTCGAGCAAAAAAGTCTTGGAAAGCTTGTTTTAATTTTGGCATAAATAAAATTGATTTTGCCCAGCCTTCACCGGCACCTAAAACATCACCATAGGAAAAGCCACCACATGCGACCAAGCCAGTGAAGTCTTTTAAATTAGCCCTATCACTAATCAAATCACTCATATGAATATCAATAGCATTAAAGCCAGCTTTAACAAAAGCTGCCGCCATTTCTAAATGACTATTAACGCCTTGCTCTCTTAAAATCGCCACTTTAGGTTGTTGGCCTTTTTCTAAACTCAAATAATCACGAGCAATATCATCATTTATATCAAAAGTTAAATGCGGTTGAATACCAGGGTTACTTTCATCCAAACGCAATTGTTTTTCTTGTAAAGCGCAATCAGGATTATCTCTTAAACTTTGCATGTGATAAGTTGTTTCAGACCAAAGCTCACGTAAAGCCATTAAGCGACGCTCAATCCAAACAGTGTCGCCATGTTTAATCGTAACATTTAAAGCTCTAACCGCTTGACCAATCACATGTGAAATATCAGCCAAACCAAAATCTTTTAGTTCTTGCATCACTGAATCTAAATTATCTTTCGCAACTTGAATAACGCAACCTAGTTCTTCATTAAATAGCACCGACATGCTATCGCTATTCAATGATTTAAGATCAATGGATAATCCACAATGACCAGCAAATGCCATTTCTAATAATGTCACAATTAAACCACCATCAGAACGGTCATGATAAGCATTGATATAATTTTTTTCATTCAGCTTTTGAATTGCATTGAAAAAGTTTTTGAATAACTCTGGATCATCTAAATTAGCAGTCTCATCACCCAATTGATTAAATACCTGAGCGAGAGCTGTCGCCCCTAGACGATTTTTTTGTTGACCTAAATCAATTAAAATTAACTGGTTATCAGCTTCACAATGAATTTGTGGCGTAAGCGATTGCCTGATATCAGTCACGGGGCCAATTGCTGTAACAATCAATGATAGAGGTGCAACAACTTGTTTGGTTTCAGTCTGTTTAGTTTCAATCTCTTTGGTTTGAGTATTTTCTTCTTGCCAAAGGGTATTCATTGACATGGAATCTTTACCAACTGGAATAGCAATACCCAGCTTAGGGCATAGATCCATACCAACCGCTTCAACCGCTTCATAAAGACCTGCATCTTCACCAGGCGTTCCACAAGCAGCCATCCAGTTAGCCGATAATTTTATCTGGCCAAGACTTTCAATTTTTGCACTAGCAATATTGGTTAACGCTTCTGCCACGGCCATTTTAGCCGAAGCCGCATAATTTAAGTTAGCTACAGGTGTTCGTTCTCCCATGGCCATCGCTTCACCACAGTTTGAGTTTAAACTTGCAGCTGTTACCGCACAGTCAGCAACAGGAACTTGCCATGGCCCAACCATTTGATCGCGATGGGTTAAACCACCAACCGTTCGGTCACCAATAGTAATTAAAAATGTTTTGTCGCCAACAGCTGGCAAACTTAAAACACGATCAAGGGCTTGATCAAGCGTTACATCAATTTGTAGTGCCTGTTTTTTCACAGTCGTTGATGTTACATCTCGCTGCATTTTTGGCGCTTTACCAAAAATAACATCCATAGGTATATCAACCGGTTTATTGTCAAAATGCTCATCGGTTAAAGTTAAATGTTCTACTTCTGTTGCTTCACCTAACACCGCAAAAGGACAACGCTCTCGATCACAGATTTTTTCAAAGCTTTCAAGCTCTTCAGGTGAAACCGCTAACACATAACGCTCTTGTGATTCATTACACCAAATTTCAACGGGGCTCATGCCTCTTTCATCATTCGGTACTCGACGCAGCTCAAACGAACCACCTCGCCCACCATCATGCACTAACTCAGGTACTCCATTGGATAAACCACCCGCGCCGATATCATGGATAAACTCAATCGGATTACTTTCTCCAAGCGCCCAGCAATGATCAATTACTTGCTGACAACGACGTTCCATTTCAGGGTTATCTCTTTGTACTGAAGCAAAATCTAAATCTTCTGTACTTGCGCCAGAAGAAACCGAAGAAGCTGCCCCTCCTCCTAAACCAATTAGCATTGCCGGACCACCCAGCACAATCACTTTGTAACCTGGTTTGATTTCTGCTTTTTGAATATGTTGCTCACGAATATTACCTAAGCCACCAGCGATCATAATTGGCTTATGATAACCACGCATTTGTTCACCAAAATCAAAACTAACAGGCTGTAAATAAGTTCTAAAATAACCACATAAGTTAGGCCGACCAAATTCATTATTAAAAGCAGCTCCGCCCAACGGGCCTTCTAACATAATTTGTAACGCTGAAACAATTCTGTCTGGTTTGCCATAGGCAACTTCCCAAGGCTGAATAAAGTTAGGGATTTCTAAATTAGAAACACTAAAGCCGGTTAAACCCGCTTTAGGTTTACCGCCTCGGCCAGTCGCACCCTCATCACGAATTTCTCCACCAGATCCGGTTGAAGCACCAGCAAAAGGTGAAATTGCCGTAGGATGATTATGAGTTTCAACTTTGATTAAAATATGAATCGGTTCAATATGGTATTGATATTCATTGGAGTGAGGGTCCGCCCAAAATCGCGCTTGCTCTGTACCTTGAATAACCGCTGCATTATCGCTATAAGCTGACAAAACACCTGCAGGTGAAACTTTATGAGTATTACGTATCATATTAAACAGTGAATGTGTTTTTTGCTCACCATCAACTGTCCAGCTGGCATTAAAAATTTTATGTCGACAATGTTCGGAATTAGCTTGTGCAAACATCATGAGTTCAACATTAGACGGATTTCTGTCTAACTCAATGAAGCGCTCAACCAAATAATCAATTTCATCATCGGCTAATGCCAAACCTAATGATTGATTAGCCTCAACTAGTGCATCTTTCCCGCCGGCCAAAATATCGACGCGAGTTAAAGGCTTTGGTTCTTGCTGCTGAAAAAGTTTTTCTGCATCTTGTAACTGAGCAAAAATACTTTCAACCATACGATCATGTAATAAGGGTAATAACTCTTTAACAGACTCATCACTTAATTCCTTACCCTGGTTATCTTGCAGATACCAACTCACGCCTCGCTCAATTCGATCAATTTCATGTAAGCCACAATTGTGGGCAATATTGGTTGATTTAGAAGACCAAGGTGAAATAGTTCCTTGGCGTGGTGTGACTAAAACTAAACGACCTTTGGTTGACTTTGATACTTGACGAGAACCATAGGTTAAAAGTTTCTTTAATGTTTCTAATTTTTCTTCTGATAAATCATCGTTTAAATGAACAAAGTGTACATACTCGGCATAGATTTGCCCCAAGCCATCAACAAGCTGATTGGACTTTTCAAGCAATTTATTAATTCTAAACTCAGATAAAGCAGGAGCACCACGAAGAATAAGCATATAAATCCTAATAATTAGACAAGGATAACAACAAAAAATTAAGTCGCGATCATACGCTAATTTTCACCAATAATTAACTTTAATTTGAACGATATCAACAGTTTATATGCTAGTTAAAGTCAGATTAGAAATGACATTAAAATAAACCTTTAACCAATTGATTTTAAATTATTTTTAAAGTTTTTTTTAATTATCCATTTAGCTTTAAACACTTATATTTTAGAAAAACAAACTTGCTAAACACGGCTCAAACCTGGATAATTAGCTACCAGGAATTAAGCTTATTTATCTAAGCTTTTGAAATAGAAGACTTATTTCGTTTATGTTGATTAATTTAAGATGCATTTTTACACAATTCATCAACAAAAAGGCCCATTTTAAACGATCTCATGGATCGAATGCTGGCTTTATCTTTGCGATCCTCGCCTTATCGACTTTATTAATCTCATGTAACTCCAAAGAGCCCACTTCTCAACTAGAAGAAGTTCTTAATCGAGGCCAACTAACCATTGTTACTCGTAACAGCCCTACAACCTATTACGAAGCTGCTGATGGCTATGCTGGTGTCGAATATGAGCTGGCGAAACAATTTGCTAAGTCACTCGGCGTCGATCTCAAATTTATCGTTAAAGATAATCTAAAGGAAATTAAAGACCTTTTAGTTTCAGGTAAAGTCGATTTTGCTGCCGCAGGCCTAACAATTACTTCCGAAAGGAAAAAAACTTTACGTTTTGCACCAGCTTATCAAAAGGTTTCATCTAAATTAGTTTTTAAACAAGGCGCTAAATGGCCTCGAAATATTTCACAGCTAAATGGCGAGCTTCGCGTTTCAGCTCACTCATCTCACTCTCAAGCCCTACTTAAACTGAAACAAACAACACCAACTCTTCATTGGTCAGAAACAACTGAACAAACCTCAGAAGAGTTACTGATGATGGTGTTAGATGGAACGATTGATTACACAGTTGTAGACTCAACTGAGTTGGCTTTAAATCGACGTTTTCATCCTGAGTTAATGGTTGCCTTTACTCTCGGCAAACCTCAAAAACTCGCTTGGGCATTTGCAAAAAAACAAGACGACTCACTTTTCTCAAAAGCCATTGAGTTTTTTGGTCAACAACATGTTGAAGGAAAAATTGCCCAACTAGATGAAAAGTATTATGGACATGTTGCCCAATTCGATTATTTAGACACTCGCTATTTTCAACAAGCCAGCAAAAACAAACTCACTCACTACAAAGACCATTTCGTTGGCTCTGCCGGCAACGATTTAGATTGGCGCTTACTAGCGGCTGTTAGCTACCAAGAATCTCACTGGAACCCTAAAGCCAAATCACCCACAGGTGTTAGAGGGATGATGATGTTAACCCAAAATACCGCAAAACAATTAGGTATTAGTGATCGACTTAACGTTGAACAAAGTATTTATGGTGGTGCTAAATATCTAAGAAGGATGATGAAAAGAATGCCTCAAGGCATTCAAGAACCTGACCGTACTTGGTTTGCTTTAGCGAGTTACAACGTTGGTTTAGGTCATGTAGAAGACGCTAGGATTATTACTGAAAAGCAAGGCTTTGATCCCAACAAATGGTCTGATGTAAAACAGCACCTCCCATTACTACAAAAAAAGAAATGGTATAAACAGACCAAACATGGCTATGCTCGTGGCAGAGAACCCGTTAATTACGTTAATAACATTCGCCGCTATTATGAAATGCTTGTATGGCAAGATAATCAACTTGAAGAAATGCCTATACAAGTTGCTCAAACTGATGAGGATTTTCAATCACAAAAATCTGAGAAAAAATTATCTAAACTTGAATCATCTAAACAAGCATCAACTCAACAAAAAGAAACGAAAGAGCTTGCTTTATTTTCCCGAAAAGCACTTAATAATAAGTAATTAATCTGTATCACCTCAGACTTGATTAAACACTTTAGAAATTAGAGCTCGACTTGTTCTGGAAGTCGTATATCGCCCCAACTCGTAAGTTGGGTTAGCTTCGCGTAACCCAACAAAGCCATCACAATACATAATTTGTTATTAGTTGGCTAACGGTATAAATACCTAACCCAACCAGCTATAAAATTCATCTTCACTTAGAGGATATCCAAATTTGAATCCGACCAGCTCATCGTCGAGTTCGCACACGAGTACCTTTCTTCTTCTTGGCAGCCATTCCATCCAGAGTTACATAGCCGGCTAATTCAGGTACTTTTGATAATACGACATAGGCCTCTTCAACACTTCCCTCCCTTACCATTTCAAATGCCTCTAACGGCTAAGCTCACCGGTAAATATGGAGCGTAGCGAAATATTTATCCGTGTG
>CAYPMT010000109.1:5571-7250 GCA_964411875.1 uncultured Kangiellaceae bacterium | reverse complement strand
CGTCAGTTGTTTTTAGGATTTCAATATAATAACTTTAACGATTAAGAAAAAATGGATATTAATAAAGGCGGCATGATAAATTTTATTGTGCCGTTTTTTTTTGCTTGTTGACTAGCATCGGGTGATGCGCCATCACTTATTAACTTAGTGGTACTTTATCAATGTTTGATAACTTTTCTAAAAATAACTCTCTATCTTTAGCGTTACTATATTGAAACGAAAATTTATTATGAAAAAAGATATCTAAACAAACATAGTCATCTTTTAATGTTGCCGTGTAACCATCAAAGTCTGAAATAGCAGATAAATTCTTGAAAGAATAGGTGTTTCCCTGTTTTTTTCCATTGTTGCGAATAATGTGAAAAACACGCAAGGCTTGCCTAATATCAATTTTTTCATCCATATTTCATTCTCAAAAGTAGTGTAAATCTAATAGATAGTTTTTTAGACCCATTAATATATACGCTTTTCTTATCAACATAGATCGGACTATTTATGTTTTAATTAATCTAATAAAGCAAGTGTTACGTAAAACTTAACATAACCTACAATAGATATAATTTTTTATTTTTTGTTATTTAGAGTGAAAATAGTAAGCAGAGGTTATAGGGTGAAAAGGTTTAATTGATGTCGTCATTCGATTAATAGCAAGCTTAGATTGAGAATAGAGTTAAAGTGAGGGTTAAATATTTATGAACCAACCAAGTCAGGTTGTTATTATTGGTGGAAGTGGAGGGCTTGGTTTGGCCATAGTTAAAGCGACCATAGACAAATATCCACAAGTTTCTGTTATTGCAACTTACTATCAAACAATCCCTAATTATCAAGATAAAAGAGTAACCTGGTATCCACTGGATATTACTCAGGATGAACAGATAGAACACTTTTCTACACAATTTAATCAAGTGGACTGGCTAATCAATTGTGTTGGCATTTTATATGATAAAGATAACAAACCAGAAAAATCAATTACTAAAATAGATAGTGAGTTCTTTATGAAAAATGTACAAATTAATACTTTGCCTACGCTTTTATTGGCAAAGTATTTTGATAAGTTATTTAAGCAAAGTAGTTCACCAGTTTTTTCAACTATTTCTGCACGTGTTGGAAGTATCGATGATAATCGACTTGGTGGTTGGTATAGTTATCGTTCTTCTAAGTCAGCGCTTAATATGGTATTAAAAAATTTAAGTATCGAATGGAGTCATCGCCATCCTAAGGGGTGCGTTTTGTCATTACATCCTGGTACTAATGATACTAGCTTGTCAAAACCGTACCAAAAAAATGTTATTGAAGGTAAGCTTTTTAATCCTGATGATACCGCGATTAATTTCTTAAATATTTTTGATTGTTGCAAGCCAAGTGATAGTGGAAAATTTCTTGCTTGGGATGGGAGTAGTATTCAGTGGTAATTACGATAGATGTTTGGCTTCCACTTGTATTCTTCCTCTGATTAAGCTATAAAACAGCCTTATTGAAAAATAATAATTAAGTATTTAATAAACATTATGTCAGATCCTAATCCCTATCAGTCGCCTGATTCTGATTTAAATCAGCCAACAGAAAATAATTATTCTCTAAAAGCGCCAAGACGTTTATCATTTAGTGAAGGTTGGAATTGGATTGTTGATGGATTTAATCTATTTAAGAAAGCGCCGGGTGAATGGATTGGTATGATG
>CAYPMT010000109.1:0-5471 GCA_964411875.1 uncultured Kangiellaceae bacterium | reverse complement strand
AGCTGAGCCGCTGAAGTTACTTTTAAATTTCTTGATTGCCATGCTATTTATAATCCCTTTAACAATGGCAGCATGGTTTGCACCAGCTTTAATGGTTCTGAATAATGTTTCGCTTTTCGATGCTATAAAACTCAGCTTTAGAGGCTGCTTAATAAACATTTTTCCTTTCTTATTCTATGGTTTGATTATGTTTGTGCTGACGCTTGTGGCAATACTGCCAATGCTTTTAGGTTTCTTAATACTATTTCCGGTTATTTATGCATCGATATATACATCTTACAAAGCAATTTTTATAACTGAGTCGAATATTTATGAGGCTTAAAACTAATTTTTCTTGATATTAGTACAGTTATGAGAATTTGAGATTATCTTTATTTAAAAACTCATCCTTTCGCTTTTCAACCTATCGGTTTAACGTTATTATACCTCGAATTTTGAGATTTTTAGTTAGCAAGTATTTGACTTAAAATAGGTTTAAGTTAAAAGCTATTGAATAATAAGTGATTAAGGTTAAGAAGCATTTATGCCTAGAGCGAGTGAATTAAAACGAGGTGCTGCTATTGAGCAGGATGGTAAGCTGTTATTAGTTAAACAGATTGATGTGCATAGCCCTAGTGCACGGGGAGCTGCTACACTTTATAAGGTTCGTTTTTCTGATATTGCCACGAGAACAAAAGTAGAATATGCATTTAAGGGTGATGATAATGTAACTTCGGTTGAGCTAGAGCGTCACTCGGTAAGCTTTTCTTATATCGATGGCGATGATTATATTTTTATGGATAATGAAAGTTTTGTTCAGTATGCTTTTAAAACTATTGATATCGAAGAAGAGATTCTATTTATTACTGAGGAGACACAAGGCTTAACGTTGTTAACGGCTGATGATAAACAAGTTGCATTGGAATTACCTCAGTCGGTTGAAATGCTGATTGAAGAAACTGACCCATCAATTAAAGGTGCTTCAGCCTCTGCTCGTACTAAACCTGCTCGATTTGCAACTGGATTAACCATTCAAGTACCTGAATATATTTCGACAGGTGAGAGAGTTAAAATTAATACGGCAGATAAAAAATTTATGGGTCGAGCTGACTAAGTATGAATCTAAAACGACGTCAGTCCGTTACTGAAAAGTTGAATTATATTTCGGTTCCTGCCGATAAAATTTCAATTTTAGAAACGCCTCTCGAATTTAAAGCTAAGCTTCTTGATTTAATTAAGAATGCTAAACACCGAATTTATTTGACCGCACTTTATTTGCAAGATGATGATTCGGGAGCAGAAATTTTACATGCTTTATATCAAGCTAAACAAAAAAATCCTCAACTCGATGTTAAGCTATTAGTTGATTTTTTGCGAGCACAGCGAGGCTTAATGGGAAAGCCAGAAAGCATTGGCAATGTTCGCTTATATCGTGAGTGCGCCCAAGCTTACGAACATCCTATTGATATTTTAGGTGTGCCGATTAAGACTAAAGAAGTATTTGGTGTGTTACATTTAAAAGGATTCATTTTTGATGATCAACTGCTTTATAGTGGCGCTAGCTTAAATGATATGTATCTGCAAAAAAACAGTCGTTATCGCTATGATCGTTACCACATAGTTAAAAGTAAAAATCTGACTGACAGCATGACAAAGTTGTTAAACAATTATTTAGTAACATCGCCTTCGGTTAAATCATTAACCGATGATAATATTCCACAAAAAAGTCAGCTTAAGTATTTAATTAAAAAATTGAAAGGGCGATTAAAACGAGCAAGTTATCAGTTTAAATTGTCGACTGATTTAGATGCTAAGTCAGTGGCTATTACACCATTGATTGGTTTTGGCATTCGTAACCAACTTAACAAAGTCATTTATGAATTGGTTAAAAATACTCGTGAAGAGTTAACTATTTATACGCCTTATTTTAATTTGCCAAGTAAAATTAACCGAACAGTACGGCGTTTATTAAAGAATAATAAAACTGTTAATCTAGTGGTTGGTGATAAACAAGCCAATGACTTTTATATCCCTAAGGATGAACCATTTAATAAAATTGGTGTTGTACCCTATGTCTATGAAAATAATTTGAGAAAATTTATTAAGCGCCATCAAGGTTTTATTGATAACAAGTTACTTAATATTTATTTATGGCGTCACCAAGATAATAGTTTTCATTTAAAAGGTATTTCGAGTGATCAAAAAAATTATTTAATTACAGGTCACAATATAAACCCGCGAGCTTGGCGGTTGGATATTGAAAATGGTCTATTGATTCAAGATAATCAGCAGGATTTAAAGAGTGATTTTGATAAGGAACATAATAGAATTTTAACTCATACCAAGCGAATTGAGCATTTTAGTGAAATCGAAACAGTTGCTGATTACCCAGAAGCTGCCAGTAAGCTAATGCGCTCGGTTAAGCGTGCAAAACTAGATAGTATTTTAAATCGTTTGCTTTAAAGTTATACTTAATCGTTAATTAATAAGAGTTTTACTGACTTTTAGGGTTTTTACTCCTAAAATTAACTTATTATAGTGGTTAATTATAATAAATTGGGGATAACATTAATGGGTGCTGAAAGACGAACTGAAGCAAGACAAGAACAAGAAGAGCATATATTGGTAAATATCGCTTCTATTGGACAAGAACCCATGGATTTTGAGTGTAGTGCAAAAGATCTGTCGCCAAAGGGTATCAGACTACATGGAGAGACGCTGTTAAAACTGAATAGTGAAGTTGATTTAGTTATTCGTTGGGGAGCCAAGCAAAAGGACTATCGGCTTACGGGAGTGGTTAAATGGATAACTGAAACGACCACAAGCGAACACTTGGCAGGCATTCAGTTATCAGATAACCAACATACGGATATTGGTGAATGGAAAACTATGTTTTAGTCAGTCGATATATTTTAGTCAGCTAATATAGCTCTTTTCTATTTCGTTAAACAATCTATGTGTTTGAAAGAAATAGAACTTAATTTTGTGGCCTCTATACCTTTAATAAAAATAAATAAGTCTTTAATTGAATTGTTTCTTTGGTTAAAATAGTTGTTGAATCCAAGCATTTCAGCAGTCAGAGATTCACTTAAAATAATGATTGATTAACAACATTTAGATTATTCTATGGGGAAATATCATGAAAAAAGTATTACTTAGTACTTCGGTTGGTGTAGCCAGTCTTTGCGCTGCATCATTAGGTGCAGCAGAATGGGATATAAACCTTGGAGGCTTTTATACTGCCCACATTGGTTATTCTCAGCCTGATGTTAATGGTTTTAGTGGTAATGGTTATGATGGCATTGATACAGTAACTGACGGTGAAATCTATTTTAAGCCAGAAATAACTTTGGACAATGGTCTTAAACTTTCTGCTCATGTTGAGTTAGAAACCAGCACAAGTGGCGATCAAATTGATGAGTCTTTTTTGTCTCTTAAAGGCTCTTTTGGTGAGGTTGAAATAGGCTCTACTAATTCTGTGGGTTATAAAATGCATTATGCAGCACCTCATGTGAGCTTGTTGAATTATGGTGAGCCTGAGTCTTTAAATGATTTAGTGGCATATGTGCCTGTTGATGGTGTTGTAAATACCGATTTAGGTTCCGTTAATACAGGCGATGATTTTTATCGTGGCACATTAGGCACAACCCATCTTGAAAATGCTAGCAACAATGATGCTGAGCGTATTAACTATACTTCACCAACACTTTCTGGCTTTGTAGTAGGTGTTTCTTATGCAAGAGATGGAAATCAGGATAATTTTGGTCGTGTAAATTGTGATTCAGGAAGGCTTTGTGATGCATTTGATGTTGCTCTTAGATATGCTGGAGAGTTTGGCGCAATTAGGGTGGCTGCATCAGCTCGTTGGGGGACATTTAATCGTTCTAATTCTAGTGATGATCCAGAAGTGACAGGGTTTGGGGTTAATTTAGGCTTTGATAATTTTACCGTTGGTGGTAGTTTTGCTGAGCAGAAAGATTCTGCTGCAGATGATGGTGAGGCTTATGATTTAGGCGTTGCCTATGATAACCCAGAAAATGAGTGGTCTTATTCTGCGACCTACTTTAATGGAGAGAATGTTGATGATGAAAATCTTGCTTTAAATGCCGATGAAGAGTTTGAAGCTTTTGTTTTAGCAGCGCGTTATGATTATCATAAACACGTTGCTGTAAGCATTTTCCTTGCTGATGTACAGTTCAAAGAGGATGTTGGTGATGTTGGCGGTACTTCGGCGGGCAATGATGTCGATGGTTTTGTTATCGGTACTGGTATTGGTTTAAGCTTTTAATATTAAATGTTTAATAATAATTAAACAATCATAAAAAAGAGGAGCCTAGGCTCCTCTTTTTTGTCAGTGTAGAGATAAAAGAAAAAGTTTTTCTAATTTTTATTTAGATGACTCAACAGCAGCAGCAAGCTTTTCTAATAGGTGCTCGGTTTCATTCCAGCCGATACATTGATCGGTAATGCTTTGACCAAATTTTTCTGCTTTACCATTAACCAGTTTCTGGCTGCCTTCTTCTAAGAAGCTTTCAATCATGACACCAAAAATATCTGTGTTGCCTGCTTGAATTTGCTCACATATACTCTCGCATACAATTGATTGGCGACGAAAGTCTTTGTTACTATTGGCATGGCTGAAGTCAACCATGATTTTGCTGTTAACTTTTGTGCTTTTAAGCTTTTGAGTGACTTCAGTAATACTCTGTTTATCATAATTGGGTTCTTTACCACCTCGTAAAATAAGGTGACAGTCAGGATTTCCATTTGTTTGAACTATGGCTGAGTGGCCAAATTTAGTGACAGATAAAAAGTGGTGTGATGCACTTGATGCTCTAACAGCATCAATCGCTATTTTGATATCGCCGTTAGTGCCATTTTTGAAACCAACAGGACAAGATAAACCTGATGCAAGCTCTCGATGCACTTGAGACTCGGTGGTGCGGGCACCAATAGCTCCCCAACTCATTAAGTCAGCAATGTACTGAGGGGTAATCATGTCGAGAAATTCACCAGCAGTTGGTAAGCCTAATTGATTAATATCGACTAATAATTTACGGGCAATGCGTAAGCCATCGTTGATTTTGCAACTATTATCAAGATAAGGGTCATTAATTAAACCTTTCCAACCAACTGTTGTGCGAGGCTTTTCGAAATAAGCGCGCATAACAACTTCCAAATTATTTTTATGTTGCTGACGAAGTTTTAATAATTTTTCAGCATAAGCTAAGGCCGCTTCAGGGTCATGAATAGAGCAGGGACCAACAATAACCAACAAGCGTTGATCCTTATTGTTAAGGATATTATGAATTGCCTTACGTCCAGTTACTACCGATTCGGCCGCCTTTAAATCTGCTGGAAATTTTTCGAGTAATGCAATAGGAGGCAAAAGCTCTTTTATTTTGGCAATGCGTAAGTCGTCTGTTTCTAGAGACATGGATAGTTTCTCTTTTAAAATAGTTTGATTATATAGACGGTACTTTCTACTAATT
>CAYPMT010000108.1:0-7329 GCA_964411875.1 uncultured Kangiellaceae bacterium | reverse complement strand
TTAGTCTCTCTCATTATTATTCTGGTAATTTTTTTGGAATCCGCATAGTGACAATATAGTCCATTTCCTGTTCTTTTTTATTAAGACTCGCCTTTCCCATATAAATAAAATTTAATCGCTGGGTAATATTTTTTAGTGCCATTCCATGTCCAAACTGATTAGTTTGTTCTGAACGAGGATTAGAAACACTAATCACTAAATCATTTCCTTCAATATCAGCTGTAATTTTTACACAACCACCTTCTGGCAACATTTGGATACCATGATAAACCGCATTTTCTAATAACGGCTGTAACGACAAGGGCGGTAGTAAAATATTTTCTGATTCGGGATTAATGTCTTTGCTAATTTGTAATCGCTCACCAAGACGTAGTTTTTCAATCGCTAAATAATGTTCACTATTTTTTAATTCCTCTGAGAAAGAAATTAATTCGTCTTTGTTATCTAAGATAGTACGGAATAGATCGCTCAAATCTTCTATCGCTTTTTCAGCTTTACGCGGATCAATTCGCGTTAAACTAGCAATAACATTCATGCTATTAAATAAAAAGTGAGGACGAATACGCGCTTGTAAAGCTTCAAGTTTTGCTGAAGCTCTTAAAGCAACTTGTTGGCGATATTGAGACTGCAAATAAAAATAACGCAAAGCAACACTACCGATTAAACCGCTAAGAAATAAGTTGCGCAGAAAAAAATTGATTTGCTTAGCTTGGCTTAAATCAATGGGCAAATGCCAATAATAACGAATCGTCACTAGATTAAAACCAATGGTTACTAGTAAAATAATCAGCAAGCTTAATACGCCTGCAAACCAATCCCTGTAACTCGCTAACCAAATTCTTAATAAACACAAAGCAGCAACTGAGAATAAAGTAATCGTTTGGATGGAGAGAGAATAAAGTCCTAGCAACTGCCACAATGATGCATTGGACTGAACATTTGCTAAACAGAATAAAATAGCGAAAAACTCAGCAATTAATAACACCCAAAGAACCGATTGTGTCTGACAAAAATCAGGCAGAAAAAACTCATTTTGATTAGATTTTTCTGTTTTTCTTATCATTATCAGCCTATTTAATTGGCAAATCAGCTTTTATATCAGGAGTAGCTATTTAAATAAATTCAATTTTAACAATGACTTATACTAACTTATTAAAACTTTTGTTACCAGAAATTTTATTCTGATAATATGGCTCTAGTTCACAAGAATCAGTTAAAATAGTAGCAACTTAAGGGATAAATGACAGGAATCACTATGCAGTCTTTTTTTTGGTTTGACTTTGAAACCTTTGGCGTTAACCCCGCGAAAGATCGCCCATCACAATTTGCCGGCATTAGAACAGATTTAGATTTTAATATTATTGATGAGCCCATTAATATCTACTGCAAACCTGCTGATGACTTTATACCTGATCCTGAGTCTTGCTTAATCACTGGTATTACGCCTCAAGAAGCCCTTGAAAAAGGGATTAGTGAAAAAGATTTTTTTCGCCAAATTCATTTAGAGCTTTCAACGCCACAAACTTGTGCACTTGGCTACAACAATATTCGATTCGATGACGAAGTGGTTCGATTTGGTTTTTATCGTAATTTTTATGATGCTTATGCCAGAGAATGGCAAGATGGTAATTCTCGCTGGGATTTAATTGATCTTTTACGTATGACTTATGCGCTAAGACCAGAAGGTATTAGTTGGCCAAAAAATGATGAGGGTAATCCAACCTTTCGTTTAGAAAAATTATCCGTCGCTAACAATATTGTACATGATAATGCCCATGATGCCTTAGCCGACGTTTATGCGACAATAGCTATGGCTAAATTAGTTAAACAACATCAACCGAAGTTATTTGATTATTTATTTGATCTTAGAGATAAACGACGTGTTATGGCTGAAATTGATTTGATCAATCATAAACCTTTTATTCATTCCTCTGGCATGCTTGGCAACGAGCATGCTTATTGTGGTGTGATGATGCCATTACTTGCCCACCCTACTAATAAAAACAGTGTAATTTGTATTGATTTAAGTAAAACTTTTGACGACTTAGAAACTCTTAATAGTGAAGCAATTAAACAACAACTCTTTACTCGTCAGGATGAATTACCGGAAGGAATTAATCGATTACCCATTAAAGAAATTCATTATAATAAGTGTCCTGCGGTTGCCCCGCTTGGCGTTTTAAATGAATCAGCTCAACAACGCCTTGGGATTAACTTAAAAGCTTGTTTAGAAAAAGCCGACAAGCTTATTAAAATTTTGCCTCATTTTAAAACTAAACTACTTCAAGTTTATCAAAATAATAGTTTTGAACCGATTGGCAATCCTGATCATGCTCTTTACTCGGGTGGATTTTTTTCTAACTCAGATAAAGATAAAATGGAACAGATCCGTGTTAGTAATTGGCAAAATCTATCCCAGTCAAGTTTTAACTTTGATGACTCAAGATTAGATACCCTGCTCTTTCGCTATCGGGCACGTAATGCACCCGAAAGTTTAAATTCAAAAGAAAAGCAACAATGGCAAGCTTTTAAGCAAGATAACTTTTATAATGCTGAAAACTCTTCAAGCTTAAGTCATCAGGCATTTGCAGAAAAAATTAAACAACTGAGTCAAGATGATAACAATGATAAAACTATTCTTAATCAAGTGGATAATTATGTGCAAGAATTAGTAAAAACTCTATAGCCCTATTTGAATCAATTTGTTAAAAAGCGAACGATTAATTTCATTCCAGCTGCAAATAATCTGCACCGGATAAGCAAATATTAAATTTAATTAACATCGAGAAATAATGAGTAAATTACCCAATTGTCCAGCCTGTAATTCTGAATATACGTATCTAGATAGGGGCCTGTTTGTATGTCCAGAATGCGCTCATGAGTGGAAAGAAGAAACAAAAAGTATCGAAAGCGAAAATAAAGTATTCGATTCCAATGGAAATATTCTTACTGATGGCGATACGGTTTCAGTTATAAAAGATTTAAAAGTTAAAGGTTCTTCATTAACAATAAAAGTTGGTACTAAAGTTAAAAATATTCGCCTCGTTGAAAGTGATCATGATATCGATTGTAAAATAGATGGTATTGGTGCAATGAAGCTTAAATCTATTTTTGTAAAAAAAATTTAGCTTATATTAGGTTTTATCTATCAATAACTTTTCTGCTTCTTCCGGTAATATGGCTTTCCCGAAATAAATACCCTGTCCACAACTTATATTTAAATCTTTAACGATATTATATTGTTCTTTCGTTTCTATTCCTTCTGCAATTACTTCTAACTCCAAACTTGAAGCAAGCGCTTGAATAGTTCTGACAATTGCTAAATTGCGATTATTAGTATCAATTGCACTAAGAAAAGATAAGTCAATTTTTAACGCTGATAAAGGAAGCTGATGTAAATAGCCCAATGACGAATAGCCTGTGCCAAAATCATCTAAAACTAACTGAATTTGCATATCCTTTAATTCAGATAATAATTCTTTAGCTTCATCAATATTAGCCAGTAATGCTGTTTCTGTTACTTCGAGTTTTAAATGCGTCATGGGCAAAGCGGAAGATTTAATATTCTTTTTGATAAGATCAATTAAACCTTTATGTTCTATCTGATAGCTAGATAAATTTACATTAACATGTAAATCGTCCGATTTTTTTTGTTGATGCCAATCACTTGTTTGGGCTATTGCTTTTTCAAGTATATAAGAACTAAGCTGTTCAATATAACCTGTTTCTTCGGCTATATTAATAACTTCTTCTGGTTCAATAAAACCAAGCTCTTTATGCTTCCAACGAGCTAAAGCCTCAAACGAAATAACTTTGTTCGTTGTAATATTATAAATAGGTTGATAATAAACCAACAACTCATTATTGCTAATAGCCCGCTGTAAACCCTCTTCAAGCTGCAAACGAGTTGTTGGTGCATGCTATTATTAAATAGTTGATAACAAGCTTTTCCTTTAGATTTAGCTTGATACATGGCCACATCAGCATCTCTTAGGATATCATCAGGGTTGTCATAACCAATACTGCTTAAAGTAATACCAATACTAGTAGAAGTTGGAATTTCATGTCCCTTAAATAAAAATGGCTGTTTAAATTTTTCTAATATACGGTTAACAACTTTAATAGCGCCTTTTTTATTTTTACTATTTTCAAGTAGAACACAAAATTCATCGCCACCAATTCGAGCAACAGTATCACCAGGTCGAATACAATCCATTAAACGTTCAGCAACTTCTTTCAATAAGGCATCACCAGCCAAGTGCCCTAAACTATCATTGATTACTTTAAAACGATCAAGGTCTAAAAAGAAAACAGAATAATTAACTTCATCGCGACGCTTAGAGCGTTTAATAATATGTTCTAAACGATTGGTAAAAAGCGCTCGATTCGGTAAGCCGGTAAGCGAATCGTGAAAGGCATCATAAACAAGTTTTTTTGGATAGAGCGTCGCTCTTCAAGCATGGCTTCAAGTTTAATATTAGCCGTTGAAACTTCATTAGCATGATTCTCAAGTTTAGAGTTAACCTGCTGTAATTCTTTATGTGCCTGCTTTAATGACTCAGTATCTTTTTTGCGTTGCAAAGCAATGGCTATATGTTGAGAAACATAATTCAATAAATATTCATCTTTATGACTATAGACAAATCCTGATTTATAACTTTGTACAACGATTGCCCCTAAAATATTATTCTCATGCTTTAATGGTGTACCTAACCAATCTTCAGAAATACGACCTGTTGCTCCCATATTTTTTAATGTTTTTTTATTTAAATGCTGGGTCTTACCTGTTTTAAAAATTTTAACGGTAGGTGACCCTTTAAAATCATTAAGTGAAATACGTTTTGTAGGATTATAAATAGGACTATCTTCACTTTGCTCATCGTCGTCTTCATCTTCATAATAAGGAAAGCTTATAGTATCTTCTTGACTATGATAAAACACTATGTAAAAGTTTTTTGCTTCAGTCAATGTGCCAATAATATCGTGCAAGGTTCGATAAAAAGAATGCATATCATCGGTTGAAGTAACTATGTCAGCAATATAATAAAGTGCTGACTGAAGCATTTGTGTATTCGCATATTCTTCTGTCAGATTTTCAAGCACTTTAATGCGATTATTGAGTTCTTCTTTGGTGGAAGAATTATTATTTGGTATGTCGCCCAATTTTTTCTCCAGCAGCTTTCTTGGTGGTTTATTTATTAGTATTCTATTATTTAAACCTCTTAGCTTGGCTTTGAGCTTATAAGCTATAACTTATAAAAACAAGGCTAGTTTAGTATTAACCTTATTTAAACTGTTACTTATCTCACATTTTACTAATGAAAATATAACTTGTAGTACTAATTTTTAATTTTTTATGAACTTTGTCTAAAATCATTAGTCATAGTCAGTAACGCCATTGAGCGTTTCCTATATTTCCCCTAGGTTATAGGTTTTTTTTAAGTTAAGTATCTCTCCAACTTAACAAGCCTCAGATTTATTGAGGCTTTTTTTTACCTTTATATAACTGGGTACTTTATCGGTAAGTATCAGTGCTCGGGCATGAGCAAATTAAATTACGATCACCATAGACATCATCAATACGATTCACGCTCGGCCAAAACTTATTGTTTTCTTGACCATCAACAGGATAAATACCTTCTTGAATTGAGTAGGGTTTACTCCAATTAAGCAAATCAAATTGGGTATGCGGGGCATTGGTTAATGGGTTATTATCTGCTTGCCACTCGCCCTTAGTAACTTTATCAATTTCTTTTTTAATCGCGATCATAGCATCAATAAATCGGTTGATTTCAACTAATGATTCACTTTCTGTTGGCTCAATCATTAGCGTACCTGCAACAGGAAAAGACATAGTGGGTGCATGAAAACCATAATCCATTAAACGCTTTGCAATATCAACTTCTGTAATACCCGTTTCAGCTTTAATGGGTCTTAAATCGACAATACATTCATGAGCGACCTTATTATTACGACCCGTATAAAGAATAGGATAATGCTTACTAAGTTTAGAGGCTAAATAGTTAGCACTTAATAACGCCACTTTTGTTGACTGAGTAACACCCTGCTTGCCTAACATAGCAATATACATCCAAGTGATTGGTAAAATTCCTGCACTGCCATAAGGTGCAGCAGAAACAGCACCTTGCTGTCCATCATTAAACATCGCAAAGTGTCCAGGGAGAAATGCTTTTAAATGTGCTTTAACACCAATAGGGCCAACACCCGGACCACCACCGCCATGCGGAATAGAGAAAGTCTTATGTAAATTTAAATGAGATACATCCGATCCCATTAAACCCGGTGATGTAATACCAACCTGCGCATTCATGTTGGCACCATCCATATAAACTTGGCCACCATGTTGATGAATTAAATCACAAATATCTTTTATAGATTCTTCATAAACACCATGAGTTGAAGGGTAAGTAATCATAATGCAAGACAAGTTCTCAGACATTGCTTCAGTTTTGCTTTTGAGATCCTCAAAGTCAACATTACCCTCATCATCACAATTTACAATAACCACTTTCATATTAGCCATTTGTGCACTGGCTGGATTAGTACCATGGGCTGAACTAGGAATTAAACAAACATTACGATGACTTTCACCAAGACTTTCGTGATACTTTTTAATTGTCAGCAAACCGGCATATTCACCTTGAGCACCAGAATTAGGTTGCATAGCAACGGCATCATAACCTGTAATTTCAGCAAGCCAAGCTTCCAATTCAGTAATCATTTTTTGGTAGCCTTGTGTTTGTTCCTTTGGTGCAAAAGGATGTATATCGGCAAAGCCTGACCAAGAAATCGGTATCATTTGTGATGTTGCATTGAGCTTCATCGTACAACTACCAAGCGGAATCATTGAATGAGCTAAAGATAAATCTTTATTTTCTAAACGCTTTAAAAAACGTAGCATTTCTGTTTCTGAATGATAACAGTTAAAAACTGGATGCTGTAAAATAGCTTCGTTTCTCAATAAATTTTCTGGAATAGCCAAAGCAGATTGCTGTTCAAGTTCTGTAGTATTTAAATTGATTTTTTGATTGGTAATGACTTGATAAATTTTTACAATGTCTTCAACTTGAGTCAACTCATCTAAGCTGATACCACACTGGTTATTACTGTCCCAACGTAAATTAATTTTTGCGTGATTAGCACGTTCGTTCAATGTTTGTTTTGATTCTTTAACTTTAACCGTCAAAGTATCAAAGTAATTTTGGTTAACTAATTCAACACCTTGTTTTTCTAATAAAAAAGCTAAAAATCCAGTAAAATGGTGAATACGATTAGCAATTTTCTTCAATCCTTTAGGACCGTGATAAA
>CAYPMT010000107.1:0-7689 GCA_964411875.1 uncultured Kangiellaceae bacterium | reverse complement strand
GATAACGAAAAGCTAAACGATACAAATAAATATCATAATCATAAGCAAGCCGACCCAAAAGACTTAAGTCATAAGAAAGCCAGTTCTCTTCACTGATCTTAGTAATAAATGAAAAACGATTACTCCACTCATTACCTAATCGTTTCTCCGCTTTTAAATAAGAGTATTGCCAGCGAATTAAATGGTCTTTATCAAGAATTTTATCCAGCTCAAATCGAGGATTAACACCAAAGCCTTCCTCCTCTTTCCAAAATAAGTCATTAAAGTTGGTTAATGAGGTTGTTTCACCTTTAAACATGGATAAACGGTGCTTAAAAATAAAAAAACTCTCCAGAGAAGAGTCTAGACCAATACGAGTATCAAATTTAGAACGGAAATACTCTTCAGATTCATAGTTAACTGCCGCAGAAAATTGGTTATCGTCAGAGCTAGTTATACTTTCAATCGGCTCATCAATTGAACCGAGCTCTTCATTATCTCGATCATTAACAATTAAGCTTAACTTTTCTTCAAGTTTAGGCAGATAAACCTTTGCCCTAACACGAGCTTTATAATCAAGCTCTCCATTATCCTGCCAATTGACTTGGTTAACTAACCGAAAAAAATCGTAATCTGCTGAAGCAAGCTCATCTGACTCACCGAAAAAACCATCTACCCAGTTAGCAAAATCAAGTGCTGAGTTGTAAATTATTTCTCGATTTGTCTGGCTCGGTTCAGTTTCATAAAGCTCATCTAAGGCTGGCGGGGGAAGTTCAGCTGAAAGAGCTACAAGTGGAGTTAACAAAAGGACACAGCAAAACATCATTAAATAATATAATGACACTTTCATTAACTGCTTAAAATGCCCTATCATCAAGTGGTCTTTCTACTCCTCTTATTCATAATTATAGCAAATCTATATTTTAGTATCAGGTCCATAATTATTAGGCTATACTTGCGTCCTGTAGGCAAAAGTGCTCTACATCGCTATTAAACAACTTAGGTATCAATCAAATGCAGGCATTTTTAACGATTGCTGTACGTGCTGCACGTAAGGCTGGTGATTACATTTTACGTGAGTCTGACAAAATTCATTCAATTCACAGTAAAGCCCCCAGTGATTATGTTACTAATGTTGATAAAGCTGCCGAAAGTTTAATTATTGATATGCTAAGTCATTCATATCCTGATCATACATTTTTAGGTGAAGAATCAGGCGAAACAAACCAAACCCCCAACGCTGAGTATCAATGGATTATCGATCCAATTGATGGAACAACTAATTTCATTCATAAAGTCCCTCACTGGTGTATTTCTATTGCTTGCCGCTACCGTAATAAAATCCAAGTTGGCGTTGTTTATGATCCGGTTCGAGATGAACTCTTTTCTGCAGTAAAGGGTCAAGGCGCTCAACTGAATGGTAAACGCCTAAGAGTTTCAGGCATAAGAAACCTTAATGAAAGCTTGCTGGCTACAGGTTTTCCGTTCAGGGATGAGACTAAACTTGATGAGTACATGAGCATTTTTAGCCGTTTATTACCTAGCTGTTCGGATATGCGTCGAGCCGGTGCCGCCGCACTTGATCTTGCTTATGTTGCTGCAGGACGTTTCGACGGCTTTTGGGAGTTTGGCTTAAATGAGTGGGATACTGCAGCCGGTAGTTTATTAGTCACAGAAGCTGGTGGCATGGTTGGTGATATGCAAGGAAATCCAAATTATGAAACATCTGGATCAATTGTTGCGGCCAACCCTAAAGTTTTTAAAGCCATGTTACAAGTTATGCATCAAAATTAGTCCGCAGCTTATACTTGACTAAAACACTTGGTTATTAGACAATATCAAAATCGATATTAACTTCTAATAATTTATTTTATGAGATTAACCACTAAAGGCCGATATGCCGTCACAGCTATGCTTGATTTAGCCATGAATAGTCAGGATCGCCCTGTTAATCTAAGCGAAATATCAGAGCGTCAATCCATTTCACTCTCCTACTTAGAACAATTGTTTTCCAAGTTGCGCCGTGAGCATTTAGTCAAAAGTATTCGTGGTCCTGGTGGTGGTTATCAACTCAATAGCTCATCAGATGATATTAGTATCGCTCATATTATTCATGCTGTTAATGAATCAATGGATGTGTCCCGCTGTGAAGGACGAGCCACTTGCCATGCCGGTAAACAATGTTTAACCCATAACTTATGGATGGATTTAAGTGATAGAATTAATGTTTTTCTGAACAACATCAGTATTGGCGAATTAATCCGGCAAAATGCTGAACAAGGTATCAGTTCATCTTCTAAACAAGATGCTCAATCGCTTCCATTAACTCATTTAAACTAACTATCTGAAAATTTAAGAGCCGTACAATCATGTCAGAAGCAATCAACGACTATGTAAAAACTGAATATACTGCTGGTTTTGTGACTGATATTGAATCAGACACCTTACCTCCAGGATTAAATGAAGAGGTTATTCGTTTTATTTCTAACAAAAAAAATGAGCCTCAATGGTTACTCGATTGGCGCTTAAAAGCCTTTGAAGGCTTTAAACAAATGCAAGAACCTGAATGGGCGCATTTAAATTACGACAAGATCGATTTAAATGATGTCTCTTTTTATTCAGCACCCAAAAGTATTGATGATGCACCCAAGAGTTTAGATGAAGTTGATCCTGAATTAATTGAAACCTATAACAAACTAGGTATTCCATTGCATGAACAAGAAATTTTAGCCGGCGTTGCTGTTGATGTTGTATTTGATTCAGTCTCTGTTGCAACTACTTTTAAAGAAAAATTAAAAGAAGCTGGTGTTATTTTCTGCCCTATTTCTGAAGCGGTTAAAGATTATCCTGAGCTTATACAAAAATATTTAGGCGCAGTGGTTCCACAAAAAGATAATTACTTTACTGCGTTAAATTCAGCTGTTTTTAGTGATGGTTCATTTGTTTATATTCCTAAAGGTGTTCGTTGCCCAATGGAATTATCAACTTACTTTAGAATTAACGAAGCCAAAACAGGCCAGTTTGAAAGAACTTTAATCGTTGCTGATGAAGGCAGTTATGTGAGCTATTTGGAAGGTTGTACAGCACCCATGCGTGATGAAAATCAACTTCATGCGGCAGTAGTTGAACTCGTTGCCCTTGGTGATGCAGAAATCAAATATTCAACCGTACAAAACTGGTATCCTGGTGATGAAAATGGCAAAGGCGGTATTTATAACTTTGTGACTAAACGTGGCATATGTCATGACAATGCGAAAATTTCCTGGACACAAGTTGAAACTGGTTCAGCGATCACCTGGAAATATCCTTCCGTCATACTCAAAGGTGACAATAGTATCGGTGAGTTTTATTCCGTTGCTTTAACCAGAAATTATCAACAGGCAGATACTGGCACAAAAATGATTCACTTAGGTAAGAACACTAAGTCCACCATTATATCTAAAGGTATTTCTGCAGGTAAAAGTCAAAATGCCTATCGTGGGTTAGTACGTATGAATCCAAAAGCTGATGGCGCAAGAAATTATACACAATGCGACTCACTGTTAATTGGTGATCGTTGTGGTGCTCACACCTTTCCTTATATTGAAAGCCGACACCCTAATGCTATTATTGAACATGAAGCGACCACTTCAAAAGTAAGTGATGATCAATTATTCCTTTGCCAACAACGAGGCATTGATACAGAAAAAGCAGTCTCAATGATCGTTAATGGTTTTTGTAAAGAAGTTTTCAAAGAGTTACCAATGGAGTTTGCCGTGGAAGCTGGCAAATTGCTAGAAGTAAGCCTTGAAGGATCAGTAGGATAAGATGTTTAAATAACCTATTTAATCAGCAAAATTTACTCAACCTATATCTATTAAAATAAAATCAGTAGAGAAAAAATGTTAACTATTAATAATTTACATGCGCAAGTAGAAGATAAACAAATTCTTAAAGGCCTTTCACTCGAGGTAAAACCAGGTGAGGTCCACGCTATCATGGGACCTAATGGCTCAGGTAAAAGTACTCTAGGCTATGTGCTTTCTGGACGAGAAGGTTATCAAGCAACTGACGGTGCTGCCTCACTCAATGGTGATAATTTATTAGACTTAGATACTGATGAACGCGCTAAGAAAGGTTTGTTTTTAGCTTTTCAATATCCGGTTGAAATTCCTGGTGTCAGCAATATGGAGTTTTTAAAAGCTAGCCTTGATAATGTGAGAGAACACCAAGGTAAAGAAGTATTAAGCAGCGTTGAATTCATGAAGCTCGCACGAGAAAAATGTCGTGAGGTTAATCTTGACGAAAACTTTTTAAAACGTGGCGTTAATGAAGGCTTTTCTGGCGGCGAGAAAAAACGTAACGAAATTTTGCAAATGATGTTACTCGAACCTCAGGTTTGTATTTTAGATGAAACCGACTCTGGTTTAGATATCGATGCTTTACAGGTTGTCGCCAATGGCGTTAACGCTTGTCGTAATAAAGAACGCTCTTTTATTTTGGTGACACACTATCAACGTCTTTTAAATTATATTGAGCCTGACTATGTACATGTTTTATCTGATGGAAAAATCATTAAGTCCGGCGGCAAAGAGCTTGCCCTGGAACTTGAAGAGAAAGGTTACAACTGGATTAACGATTAAAACTTGAGTTGGTGATAAAACAATGAGTTTAACAATTGACTTTAAACAACGAGAAAACTTAGCTATTGAAGAGTCTCTTCCTTGGTTAGCCCCTATCCAAGCATCGGCATTAAAGCTATTCCAAAAAGCGCCTTTACCTCATCGTAAAGTCGAACATTGGAAATATAATAAAATGAGCTTTTTAACTGAGAAGCCATTAGTTTTAGCAAAGCAAGCTAAACAGCCACAAGATGACCTGATCAAAAAGTCTCGTCAAATTAATTTCGAAGATGTCATTGAAATGATTTTTATCAATGGTCATCTAGTTTCATCAATTGAGTTAGTTGATGGCTTAAAAATAACTAAGTTTTCAGATGCCAACGATGAACAGAAGAAAATTATTCAATCAAATTTAGACCCTGATTATGATGCTAAAAACTTATTTAATAACCTTAATCATGCCGTCAGTCAAAATGGCTTTTTAGTTCAGGTCGAAAAAAACACCATTATCCAAAAACCACTCTATATTCGTTATATCGAGCATAATGGTGATGTAGAAACAAACGACTCAATGCAACTATCCAACCATCAATTAATTGTTGATTTAGCATCATCAAGCCAATTAACTTTAATTGAACATTTTGAATCGGCTCTTAATAAAAATGATAAACAGAGCTTGGCTTTGCAACAGACCTCTATTTCACTCGACAATAACAGCCGGTTATCTCACTATCGATTAAATTTAGAATCAGAGTCGGCTCACCAGGTCAGTCAAGTAAAAACCATGATTGGACAAGATGCCTTTGCTGAAAGTTTTTATTTAGGCTTAGGTAGTCGCTTAAACCGTACCGATATTGATACGATTCACGCTGGCAAAAATGGTGAAAGTGCTATCACGGGAATTTACTTACCATCCAACGAACAATCCATTGATTATCACTCCAATCTTGAACATCGTCTGCCTCACTGTAATAGTCATGAAGTTTTTAGAGGTATTGTTGCTGACAGAGCCAGTGCGACCTTTAATGGCAAAATTCATATTTTTCAAGATGCTCAAAAATCCGATGCTTATTTGAATAACAAAAATCTTTTGTTAACCAATCAGGCTGAAGTGAACACTAAACCTGAGCTCGAAATTTATGCGGATGATGTCAGTTGTGCACATGGCGCTACAGTTGCACAGCTAGATGACAAATCCGTTTACTACTTACAGACTCGCGGTATCTCTAAAGAGAAAGCAAAAAAAATGTTAAGCATTGCCTTTATTCAAGCTCTATTGAATCAAGTTAAGTTAACTGATATTAAGTCTTTTCTTATTGAATTGCTCGATGAGCATATGTCAAAAATCAAATAAGGCCGCCTAATGAACTCTACCGCTCGCCTATTTAATATTGATGAAGTTCGTAAAGACTTTCCAATACTTGAACAAACAGTTAATGGTCACCCATTAGTCTATTTAGATAATGGTGCTACCTCACAAAAGCCTTATCAGGTAATTGATGCAATTAGTCATTATTACCAAAGCTTTAATTCAAATGTTCATCGTGGCGCTCACTCACTGAGTGACCGTTCAACTCAAGCGTTTGAAGAAGCTCGCAACAAAGTACAAAACTTTATTAATGCTAACGCTCGAGAAGAAATCATTTGGACTCGAGGAACAACTGAATCAATTAATCTAGTTGCACAAACTTGGGGCAAAGCCAATATCAATGCAGGTGATGACATTATTGTTACACAATTAGAACATCACTCTAATATTGTCCCTTGGCAAATGCTATGTGAAGAAAAAGCCGCTAACTTAAAGACCATTAATATCAATGCGAATGGTGAGCTTGACCTTGAACATTTTAATCAACTGATTAATGAAAAAACTAAGCTCGTTGCTATTGGCCATATTTCAAATGCTTTAGGTGTGATCAACCCAATCGAAAAAATTATCACTACAGCACATCAGCATGGCGCTAAGGTTTTAATTGATGGCGCACAAGCAGCCCCCCATTTAACAATCGATGTCACAAAACTTGATTGTGATTTTTATGCTTTTTCTGGCCATAAAATGTTTGCACCAACAGGTATTGGCGTACTTTATGGTAAACAAGCTCTTCTAGAATCCATGCCACCTTGGCACGGCGGTGGTGAAATGATTGAAAAGGTCAGCTTTTCTGGCACGACTTATAATCAACTACCCTATAAGTTTGAAGCTGGTACACCAAATATTGCTGACGCAATTGGAATAGCGGCAGCCATTGACTATTTACAACAATTTGATCGTCAAGAGCTATTAGATCATGAAAACCGATTGATTCGTACTGCGACCGAAAAAGCCCAATCGATTCCTGAAATAAAAATTGTTGGTGATGTTTCAAATAAAGCCTCTGTTCTCAGCTTTTTTCTTGAAGGATACCACTCTCAAGATATCGGTATGATCCTCGATAAACAAGGTATTGCGGTTAGAACGGGTGATCACTGTGCTATGCCACTGATGGATTATCTTGGAATTGATGGAACTATTCGAGCTTCTTTCAGTTTTTATAATACTGAAGAAGAAATTGATCGTCTATTTAATGGGCTTGAAAAAGCCAAAACATTTTTGTAAGAGGTTTATAACAATCTTATGACTGTAACAACTTATGACCCAAATAAAGTCATTCCGGTTAGTTTTACTGACAAAGCTATTAAACATTTGAGTAAACAAGTTGAACTTAAAAATGCCAAAGGCATTATGTTTAACGTAAAAGAAAGTGGTTGCTCTGGTTTTAAATATTTATTAGAGCTAGCTTTTGAGGTTAATCCAGATTCTATTCTTTATCCATTGAGCGATAAATTAGATTTATTTGTTATACCTAAAATTATTCCACTCATTAATGGCACTCAAGTGGATTATACGCAAGAAGGTGTGAATTTTCAGTTAGTTTTTAACAATCCTAATGCCACAGCACTTTGTGGTTGTGGTGAAAGCTTTAGTGTGGAGCCTCAATAGCTATGCAACGTAAAATGGTTGTTGCTTTGAGCGACTGCCCTGCTCGTTTAGTACCAGCAGGCACAAAAATAATCATCCCAAAGGATACCTTTGTAACCATTACGCAAGACCTCGGCGGTAATTATACCG
>CAYPMT010000106.1:0-7758 GCA_964411875.1 uncultured Kangiellaceae bacterium | reverse complement strand
GCATAGGATCACCCACTAAAAAGAGTGTTTTACCCTCATCAATTTGCCAATTAGCTGTTAATAACTCAATTAACTTTATTTGCGGCGTCGATGTATCTTGAAACTCATCAATTAAAATATGCTCAATTTGGTAATCCAGCGCTAAAGCTAAATCGCTCGGCCTTTCAGGGTGTCCCAAAGCATCAATAGCTGCTATGGCTAATTCAGGAAAATCGACTCGATTATAATGACTAAAAACTAATTTTAAATGAGCCACGGCTAAAGGTAATAAAGCGACGACAGAATCTAAGGTTGATTGACTCTTGCTCATACCTGAAAAAAAACTAATTTGATGCAATTGCTTAACAAAATCTTCAATTTCACCTAGAGCTTTAGCTATCTCAGTAATAGCTTTTTTATTCTGTTCAAACTGTATCTTTTCTTGCTCGTTACCACCTTGCGTTTTAGGTGGAAAACCATTTTTAATGGTAAAACTTTTTAATAATTTTTTCTTATCGCTGGTTAAAAACAATTCACTAATAGCTAACCATAAGTTTAAATCGTCATAACTCGGATACTGAATTATTTCAATTTCTAGCAAATTAGCCAAATAAGGTTTGTTGTTATCAGACTTCCGAATAATACTCGATGCCTGATTAATTAATGCTGGCAACTCATTAAGAATATCACTGGGTATTAATTCGTAAAGCGACTGTAATTTTTCCTCAGCAATAGTTTCAACTGATTGAACTAAGGACTCATAAGGATTATCCAAAGAAACATGATTCTGTAAAGAAGCCATCCATTGCAGACGTTTACTTAACATTTGAGCAATTAGCTGGCTAACTTGATTAACTTGGTTATCTTTATGTTCCAATAAATGAGTAATATGCTCAGCAACAAGATTGTTATCATCAATAGATGCCAATAAGTTATCCGCCGCTTCTTGATAGTAAACATCAGGCTTTTCAACCGTATTGGGCGAAGTGCCTATTTGGGACAACAAGGGTAAAGCATTACTTAAACCCATTGAAAAACTATCAATGGTTTTTATATTTAAACGATTAGGATTTTCTAATAAATGCCATGACTTAGCTTGATCTTGCTTTAATACTTGATTGGCCAATTGCCAGCGTTTTTGCTCATAAGACGTATTTGGCTTGGGGCCTTTGGCAGATTTCAATGCGGTAATAACCCGCTCTTGCATTTCTGCGGCTGCCTTGCGAGTAAAAGTAATCGCTAAAATATTTTCTGGCCTTTCAACAATCGCTAATAAAGACAAAATTCGTTGCACCAATAACTCAGTTTTTCCTGAACCTGCTGGTGCTTGTACTAAATAAGATTGAAACGGCGTTAACAGTTCATCGCGAACCGATTGATCAACAACGTCGCTATTTGATTCATTTTTATTTAAGTCGCTTTTATTTAAGTCGCTTTTATTTAAGTCGCTTTTATTTAAGTCGCTCATCATCAATCTATTTCCTTTAAAGAGACATTAGAAATATTTGATGACGGCTGTTCTTCGGGTTGATTTTCAGTAATTCGACAAACATCTTGATAGTCACAATAACGACAAGTTGCATTGACACTTTTAGGTGACACAGGCATCTCACCTTGAATAATTTTATCCGCCAATTGCTTAAGGTTAGTTTGCCAATAATCAAATAATGATTGCTTCTCATCGATAAGACTAAGTGAACGAGGATTTAACGATTTTTTCTCTGATAACTTTTTCTCTGATGACTTTTTCTCTGATAAGTGCTGCTGTAGAAATTCATAGTTAACTGTCAATTGGTCAGGTTTTTTTTCTAAGTCTTCTTTCGAAGCATCTTCTGACCCTTCTTCTAAATTTTCTTTTAAATCTTTATCTGCCGGTTTAAACCAAACACCCAATCGTTTTATATCGCCAGTTTTAATCTGAGCATAACTTAAACTTTTAACCATGGACTTACTATCAGGATTATAAAAAGCCAAGGCATAAGCTGGCATTTGAGCTTCTTCAGGTCGATTATCTAACCAATACTTTACATCCGTTTTTCCAGTTTTATAATCGATAATTTCAACATGGCCCGAAGCATCATAATCAACACGGTCAAGACGTAGCTTTAAATCTAACTCTCCAATAGTAAGCGTTTTTTCAACTTCTGCCTCAACACTAAAGTAGTCTCGCTCTTTTTCAAGTTGCAGCCAATCGTTAATCCGAAGAGACAAACGTTTTTTCTCAATCGCAATCACTTCTACAGCAACATGTTGTTCAAATTCTTTTTGATAGACTTTTTCAGCCTGGGCTACTTTACTTTCCACTAATTGTTTAACTTGATCAGCCGTTAAAGCTAATAAGGCTTTTTGATCTTTCAAGTCATCCCAGATCAGCTCCATACTTTTATGTAACCAAAGTCCCTTTAACTTAGGATTGAGTCCCTGCTCTTCTAGCTTTAAGTGCTCCAAGCGTAAAATAAAGTGACTCATAGCTTTAAAAGGACAAGCCGCATATTCACTTATCAAACGAGCACCACCTGAAATTTGAGAAGCGACTAACGCAATAGTTTCATCTAAGTGCCATTCATAATCGCTGGGTAAATCTTGTTTCACTGATAGCATTGATAATGATGGATAATCTTCAACCAGCGGATAATCAGCAAAAAAAGTTGAGGCCTGAATACCGCTAATATCTTTATTCGTATCCGTTCGGCTCTGTGTAATCCAAATTTTATTTGCGCTTTTCAATAACTGATTAGATAACTGCTCAGTATATTGATACTCCCTGTCTACCGAGCAACCAGGCATGGCATAGTCTTTTTGAAAGCTTATCGGTATAAAAGGATTTGATTGATGTTTTTGTGGCCAATTAGTTGAGTTAAAACCAACTAAGATAAGCTCATCAAATTCCAAACCTACGGCTTCAAGAACGCCCATAATTTGAATATCACTACGATCACTAGGCAATTGAAAGGTTTGTTGTTTGCAAGACTGTAATAAACAATCTCTAGCTTGTTCAAAACTAACATGAGTATAAATACTGTTTAGCTCATTAGTCGCTTGTAAAGCTTGAATAAACGCCTGCTTTACCTTTTCTTCATACTCATTAGCGTTAGTAACCCAGCCCAAAAAAATTAATTTCTCTTGCCATAAATTAGTCCAATCGGATAGTAAGCCTTTTGCTAATTTATGGCTTTGTAATTTTTCGATACGTTCTTTTAATACCATCAATTGATTCGATAAGGGAGACTTTGTAATGGCTTTAAGCAAACCGCTATAGGAATATTTTTTTCTGCCTAACAAACTTTGCTTATGAAGAAACGCTCGAACAAAATCTTTATTCTCTCCCCAATCAATAAAGGGCGAGTTCTTTAAGAAAATCAAATCCTGCCAGTCGAAATATTGATGACTAAACAATAATAATTTAATTGCCGCATCAACAATGGGTTGATTAATTAAAGACTGACCTGCAGATACATTATACTGAAGCTTCTCTAAAGGCTGGTTAGGCAAGTTTTCATCCGGATGAAAAACATCACTAAAAACTTCATGAACATAACCAACCTGTGCTGATAATTGATTGACGACAATACCAATTGATGGCGGCGTATTTGTTAATGGCGATTTACTTTTTAATACATTTTTACTCATCAATAGAGATTCATCTTCCGATCGGTTCGAATCTTGTATAGGAGATTCTTGTATAACAGAATCTTGCATAACAGAATCTTTCATAAGAGAGTCTTGCATAAGAGACTCTGCCATACGGGCTGCCAACTTCAATTCATCTTGAAAACTATCAACTAATAAACGGGAAATTTGAGCCTCTTCAGAAAATTCAGAAGCATAGTAATGGGTTTCAATATTTAAGCTTTTAAGTTTCTCAAAAAAGCTTTCTTCCATTGGTGTCAGCCGATTAAAACCAACTAAAATAATCTTTTTGGGAAGGCAATAACTCAAAGACTCAATATGAGACAATAAATAGTTCCAACGTTTAAATCGGGGTAGGTAGTTATTTTTTTCAGTGAATTTTTCAAAAGCACCAATCCATTTAACAAAATAGCGACTCTCAACGGTTTGTAAGTTTTTAATATTTTCAATGGCTAAATTCCATAAAGATAGGTTTTGATAAGCCTCTAAAACTTTTTCTGCAGCACCTAGCTCATGGGTTAATTGCCAAGTATCCTCTTGCTCAATCTGCTGTTTTAAATAAATCTTGATAGCTAAGTTATCTAACAACTTAGGTAATGGTTTGAAAAAGGACAACTCTTCCCAAAGATAATTTTGCCATTGTGAGATAGACAAAATAGCCGGTGATTTAATCACATCACCCGCAGCCACATCTTGCATAAAACCACTAATTAAAGCTGTACGCTTTCTATCATTAGCGGTAAGAATCAGCGTTTCAGCATCAGGCTTGGGTTGTATTTGATCATAATTGATGCGAATCGGCATCTAAGATCCTAGGAATAATAAGGTTTTTGGGTATTTGGCTATAATACTGACAACTGGATCCCGCGGTCAAGCCGCGGGATGATAATAGCTATTAAACGATTGCTTTTTTGTTCCGCAAGTCGATTTACAAAAGCCAGTGGCAAGCGAAGCAGTACAAAACTATTTTTATAACTAAACTAGAGAATAGCGTTTCCCATACACCTGGATACCGCTATCAATGTAGCGGTATAACAGGCTATTCTCTTATCGAATAATCAAATAGAAAACACTACCTCCGCGCTTCACTTTTAAAAGAATCTTTTCATTATCGAGCTTTAACATCTTATTAAAACCTTTAATGTCTTTAATTCTTTGACGATTAACACTAAGAATTTCATCTCCAGGCTGCAAACCATTATAAGCCGCTCGACTATTGGGTTTGATTGAAACAATCACCACACCTTGGCCATCTTCTGAACTTTCAAAAGTTGCGCCATCAAGAAATTGATGGGTTCTGGAAGGACTCGATAAAGTTTGTGGTTCACCAATTTTTACTTTAAAGCTTTTCTTATCACCCTCTCTTAAAACCTGAACACTAATCTTATCGCCGATTTTATGCTTACCAATTTCACTACGTAACTGAGTAGCTGAAATCACTTTTTTGCCATTCACTTTGATAATAATATCATCGGCCTTCAAACCGGCTTTATCTGCTGGCGAATCTTCTTGAACATTAGTGACTAATATTCCCTGCAAACCATTAGGTAAATTAAGCGCCGACTGCAAATCGGCATCCACATTTTGTATACCAACACCAATCTGACCACGATTAACTTCACCAAACTCTAAAATTTGCTGCATGCTTGCTTTTGCCATATCAATTGGAATAGCAAAACCTAAACCAACACTTCCACCTGCAGGTGCGACAATAGCCGTATTAATACCAATTAAACGCCCTTTTAGATCAACTAAGGCACCACCAGAATTACCTCGATTAATAGATGCATCGGTTTGAATAAAGTTTTCATAACCACCACGGTTAATATTAAGCCCCCGACCAAGTGCACTAACGACACCTGTCGTCACTGTTTGCCCAAGATTAAATGGGTTCCCAATCGCCACAACAAAATCACCGACTTCTAAAAAGTCTGAATTGCCTAATTCCACAGCAACTAAGTTTTCAGCCGAAATTTTTAAAATGGCAATATCTAATTCAGAATCAGTACCAACAATTTCCGCCGTATAGTGTCGTCCATCATTTAAAGAGACTCTAACTTCGTCAGCACCATCGACAACGTGATTATTTGTCATCACAATGCCCTTATCAGCATCAACAATCACACCTGAGCCAGCACTTAATTTACGTTTAGTCGGCTTTGAGCCTCTATTATCTTCCTCTGGAATATTGAAAAAACGCCTAAAATGAGGGTCATTAAAAAGTGGATTCGTATATCGCTGTTGCTCAGAGAAAGTCGCTATATTAACCACGGCTGGATTAACGCCTTTAAGCATCTTAGACAAAGAGGGTAATGGCGTTCCATCACCATCAGCACTGGGTAACGCTGCACTAGATGATAAGCTGATACTGGTTAAACATAATGCTAACAAAGCGAGCAAATAATGGTTTTTTATAATTTGAACGGTTTTTGCCATACTCATTAATAAAATCTCCTAAATTCAGATTAATGGGTTAATAATTACTTAATGTTTGGCCAAATTTGACCGAAAAAGTTGCAGAAAATTCTTATTAAAGCCTATAAATTGTTTTGATTAATGTTAAAAAGTGTTTCAACTCAATCAAATAAGTTAATACCAGCCCTATATCGCCTTGATATAGGGATAACTGATTTAATCTTCAAGTCTTTGCCTGCTCAATTAATCATCAATATGCAATTTATCCTTTAAAAATAACGCTGTGCAAGGTAGTATTGCGGCTAATTTTTAACACTCAATCAGTCATTATTCCCTGGAAAAAAATTTATGATCATCAAACCTAAAGTTAGAGGCTTTATCTGTACTAATGCACACCCACAAGGCTGTGCTGAACATGTTAATCAACAAATTAATTATGTCAAAAACCAGGGAAATATCGATAACCCAGCAAAAAACGTCTTAGTTATTGGTTGCTCAACCGGTTATGGTTTGGCTTCAAGAATTACTTCTGCCTTTGCTGGCGGTGCTAAAACATTAGGTATTTGTTTTGAAAAAGAACCCAGTGAAAAAAGAACCGGAACTGCTGGTTGGTATAACACTGCCGCTTTTCATCAGCAAGCTAAAAAAGCTGATCTTTATTGCAAAACAATTAATGGCGATGCTTTTTCTCATGAAATTAAAAACCAAACCATTGACTTAATTAAACAAGACTTAGGTAAAATTGATCTGGTTGTTTACAGTCTTGCCTCGCCTCGTCGTACCGACCCGGACAGTGGCGAAGCTTATGTATCAACACTAAAACCGGTTGGCAAAACCTGCACCACAAAAACCTTTGATACCAGCAAAAAAATTGTTCATGAAGTGACACTCGAACCGGCTAGCGATGAAGAAATAAATAACACAGTTAAAGTCATGGGTGGAGAAGATTGGGAACTTTGGATTAAAGCCTTATCAGAAGCTGGTGTTTTAGCCGACAACTGCAAAACTACCGCTTACACTTATATTGGTAAAGAACTCACTTGGCCTATCTATGGTCATGCCACTATCGGAAAGGCAAAAGAAGATTTAGATCGAGCCTCTTCAGCGCTTAATCAAAATTACTCCGGTATTAATTTAAACGCTTATGTCACCTCATTAAAAGCCGTTGTCACTCAAGCCAGCTCCGCCATTCCGGTAATGCCCCTGTATATTTCATTGATGTATCAAGTGATGAAAAATGAAAACTGCCATGAAGGTGTGATTGAACAAATATATGGTTTATTTAGTGATTTACTCTCTCAACAAAAGCCGCCCGTCGATGAAGCCAATCGACTCCGTATGGATGGTGTTGAAACCAATGACGACATTCAAAACAAAATCAAAGCCATCTGGCCTGATGTCACCACTGAAAATTTTGATCAACTGGGTGATTATGCCGGCTACAATCAAGACTTTTTAAAACTATTTGGTTTTGGCTTTGATAATGTCGACTATGATGCCGACGTAAATCCACTAGCCGATTGGGAATAGTTTTTTAAAACGTAATCTCATCATCCCGTGCTTGACACGGGATCTAATCGTAGGTTGGGTTAGAAACATCGTTTCGTAACCCAACAAAAAATCAACCGCCTTTTTAACCCTTTATAAGTAGACTGTCTATTTATGTTTTTCTACGAAAGACCAGTTTAAACTACACCAACTAAAATAACTCACAGCATTCTGGTGACGGAAGGA
>CAYPMT010000105.1:0-7919 GCA_964411875.1 uncultured Kangiellaceae bacterium | reverse complement strand
CTACCTCAAATGCATCATCAGGATTATTAAGTAGCCGAAAAGCTAACGCAAAAGCATGCCGACGACACTCCTCCATAGCATTGGAAACTTTACTTGTATATTCTTTAACTTCTTCTTTCATATCAATAAGTTACTTCCCTATCCAAAACATGTTTAAATCATTTGCCAAATAACCCACAACAATTTTAACGTATCACCAAATAAATTATTTCGGTCATTTTAAATTAGTTTCACCTAATTATTCATATCTTAACGCATTAATCGGATTGGCCTTAGCAACCTTTAATGCATTAGATATCACTGTTACCCAAGCAATCAACAGAGCAATAACACCACCGAAACAACACAATGCAACTAACCACCAGATATCAATCCGATAAGCAAAAGAAGATAGCCAGCGATTCATCACCCAAATAATTAATGGCCAAGCAATTAAGTTAGCTAACAGCACAGGCTTACTAAACTGCCATAGTAATAATTTAAGAATATCAATAACACTAGCGCCCATCACTTTACGCAAACCAATTTCCTTAATACGTCGTTGAGCAGTAAAATTAGCTAAGCCGAATAAACCTAAGCAAGCGATAATAATAGCAATCAAAGCAAATACCATTAACTGTTGAGCTAATCGCTTACTTTCTTTCAATTCACTTTGGAATATCTCATCAAAGTCTCGGTAAGAAAACGGATTGCCAAGAAATATTTTTTCCCAAATACGAGCGACATCATCAGTGACTTGATTTAAATCGCTTATATATCTAAGCACTAAATAGAACCCCCTATCAACACCCTGATAAAGTTCAGGACGAGGGGGCTTAGCTAAAGACTTAATCCGTGCATCTTTAACAACACCAACAATCGTTAATAAATAGTTACGATTATCAATGGTGAATTCTTTTCCAATTGCTTTTTCTGGTGTTCCTAAATCAAGTTGTCGTACGGCTGTCTCATTGATAATAATGTTCTGCCTGATTATGCTAGATAATTCAAATAACTCAGCGTTCTCCTGAGATACTTCTCTATCAAAATTATCGCCAGCAACTTTTTCATTATAAAAACGTCCTGCTAACAATTCAAACTGATAAGTCTTAAAAAAATCAAAATCAACCAGGTGTCGCGATATCATTATATTACCACCAATTGATTGATTCGGAATTTCGGCTAAGGCATTATATCCACCAGCTTCTTGATAAGGATAATTCACGAAAAAAGCTGCACTTTTAACACTTGGTAAATTTAATACTTCTTGTTTAAATACTTTCAATGGTTTTTCTACAGTCGTAAAGTTCTTATCCATAGAAGTGAAATCAACTAACAGTAGATTATTCTTATTATAACCAAGATCCATATTTTGCAATAAACGCATCTGAAAATAGACGGCACTAACGCTAACAATTAAACTAACTGAAACAACAAATTGAAAAATAACTAAAGAATTTCTTAACCGCATTGTCCCTTTAGATTCAATTGAACGATTTGTTTTTAAAGCTTTAGCTGGCATAAAACTCGACAAAATCAATGCAGGATAAAACCCACCACCAATACCAACACCTAAAACTAACAGCCCAACTAATAGCCAGGTTGACCATTGATTGAAAGATAATGCCAGTTCTTTACCTAAAAAATTATTATATAAAGGTAAAAATATCTCAACCAAAACAAATGCAATAAATAAACTTAATAAAGCTAACAACATTGACTCAATTAAAAACTGTAGAATTAATTGATTTTTTCTTGCACCTAACACTTTTCTTAAAGCAACCTCTCGAGATCGCAGAGAAGATTTAGCCGTAGTTAAATTAATAAAATTAATAATTGCCAACACAAGAATTATGATGGAAGTAAATATAAGAATATTGACTAAAAATCTATTCCCCCCTGTTTTTTTCCCTAATTCAAGCCGCTCATCTAAATAAATATCTTTTAATCGAGCAGGTATTAACTTAAAAGTATCCGTTTTGTTACGTCCATTTAGTGATCCTTCCTCGAACTTAGCATATTTATTAATAAATTGATTAAGCCTTAACTTTACTTGGTCTATAGATATTCCTTGTTTTAATTTAAAAAACGTCTGAGCTCGAACATTACTCCATGTATCTAAAAGCCAGCTTGGAAATTTAAAATCCTCTAGTTTTACCAACATATTAAAATTTAGTATCGTGTTATGAGGCAAATCTTTAAATATGGCATCTATCTGATACGTTTTTAGATCCTCACTATAACTATAGTTTGCAGGGTCAGCTTCTATGCTTTTGCCTAAAACATTATCAACTTCACCAAATATTTTTTTTGCCAATGACTCACTAATTGCAATACTCGATGGATTTTCTAAAACTTTAGTTAAACTCCCACTAATAATATTTAACTCAAAAAAATCTTTCATTTCAGAATCAACAGCAAATAAATTCCCATTAAAAATAGCATTATTAACTCTTAAATTACCACTAAACTCAACAATCCTAACAATACTTTCAATTTCTTCAGGGAAAAATTTCAATAGATCATCTTTCATCATAATAGGAGCTACAGCATACTTAAGCCTATCACTTCCGGGAAAAACCATTTCACTATTGAAGCGATAAATTTCATCAGCTTCTTGCCAATGTGTATCAAATGACCATTCATCTCGAACAAATAAACCAATTAATAAGCAGGCAGTTAAGGCCACCGCTAAGCCCAAAATATTAATGACTGTATAATTTTTATCTCGCCATAAATTTCTAAAGGCAATAACTAAATAATTTTTAAACATTTTAAACTTCCAACTAATTAAATTCGTGATTTTTCAGCAATGATTTGACCATCAAATAAATTAACCCTTCGCTGAGCATAATCAGCATGTTCAGCACTATGGGTTACCATAATAATGGTGGAACCTTGAGTATTGAGTGATTGCAAAATACCCATTACTTCTTGGCCATGTTGACTATCAAGATTACCTGCTGGTTCATCAGCTAAAATAATTGACTGCTTTGCTACTACTGCGCGAGCTACTGCTACACGCTGCTGCTGACCACCCGACAATTGACTAGGCATATGTTTAGCACGATGAGCAATAGCAACTTTGTCCATCACTTCAGCAACACGCTGTTTACGTTCTTTCATTGGAATTTTATGATATAGCAAAGCCAGCTCAACATTTTCTTCTACCGACAACTCATCAATTAAGTTAAAACTTTGAAAAATAAAACCAATATGATGTTTACGAAGTAATGATAATTGCTTTTCATTGTAACCTGCTATATTTTGATTTTTAAACCAATACTCTCCTCTAGTTGGAACATCTAACATGCCAATATGATTCAATAGCGTTGATTTCCCGCAACCCGACGGCCCCATAATAGCGACAAACTCCCCCGCATTAATTGATAAATCAATATTATTTAATGCCATAGTTTGTACACTATCAGTTCGATAAATTTTGCAGAGTTTTTTTAATTCAATCATGACTAATTTCCTTAAACTATTTAAAGTTGAGCTGATTTAATAATTAGCTGTTGTTTATCAATAAAATTTTTATAGCTTGAAATAATGACTTTTTCGCCTTTATTGAGACCATCAAGAATTTCAATAGCATTAATATTACGGCGACCCGTTTTAATCTTTCGCTTAATTGCTTGAGTTCCATCGGTATTTAGTACAAAAATCCAATGGCCACCAGTATCCCTATAAAATGCACCATTAGGCATCATTAACGCTTGCGTTGGATCACTGAGCGTCAATTTGGCTTTAATAGACTGACCTCGACGAATATCTTCAGGTTGAAGATCATTAATAAAACGTAAATCGATTTTAAAACGCCCTTTATCAACTTGAGGATAAATTTTACTGACTTCTAATAAGTACTTATTATTATTGGATAAATAAATAGCTTTATATCCTAAATCAACACGGCCTAGATAAAATTCATCTACTTCTTCGGTTACCTTGTATTTTTCCATGCTGTCCACCTGTCCTAACCGGCTACCAACGGAAATACTTTGACCAATTTCAATATTAAAACCTGATAATTTTCCTGAAACTGGTGCACGTATATTTAGACTGTCTAAATTTTTATTTGCAATTTTTAAATTGTCTTCAAGCTGTTTAACATTCTCTTGCGAGAAAAGAAGTTGCTGCTTTTGAATTCTTGCTTCAATAACTTGTGACTCCATAATAATTTCACGTCGCTGCTTAAGATAAAATAATTCATCCTCAGTTTCCGACAATTCCATTTTAGCAATAACTTGTTTAGTCAGTAGCTTCTTTTGTCGGTTAAGCTTTTTTTCAATTTTTTTAATACTATAATCAACCTCAACTAAATCACGCTTATGCATCAAAAGACTTTTTTCTAAATTCAATTCCATTTCCCGAATGTTATTTAAATGACCTATCACCTCAGCCTGATTTCCATTGACACTTAATAACAAGTTAGGGCTAGATAGAACAGCAATTAAATCACCTTGTTGAACAATAGCACCATCTTCCTCCAGTATTTGCTCTACGCGACCACTCGCCATAGCATCTAAATAAACTGTGGTTTTAGGGACAACGCGACCTCGCAATATGACAAAATCTTCAAAGGTTGCTTGCTCAACAGTTGCAACTTTAATTCGGTTTTGTTCAATTCGGTAGGTTTTAACAGAGCTAAACTCTTTAATTAAAATAAAAATGGCAACAACAAAAATAGAGACTAAACCACCCCACTTAAGCCACAATCCATAAGGTATTTTAGGCTTAATCGCCATATCCATAGCAGCACCAGATATGGGGGGGCTTGTTGGCCCTTGACCCCTTACCATATTCTTAGCGCGTTTAGAACTACTCATGATCAATCCAAAAACCTTGTTTATTTCTCTATTCACTTTAATAAAGCATATACTATGCCAAAATTTAACTCTTTGAATTTAAATGATATTTATTTTTTTTGGCAAATACTTCTTGAAAAATTGTTCATTATCGAACAGTTAGTGTACGATATCGAACAGAATAATCTCATTTAAAATTATTTCATATGCCTGCTAAATTTGATGAAATTTTAGTTGTAGACGATAACCCTGATGTTTTAATTGCTTGTGAGCTACTTCTTAAAAGCCACTTTAAAAAAACTCATTTAATTGAAGACCCACAAGCAATTCTCAATACGCTTGCAAAACAAACAATTGGCGTTGTTCTTCTCGATATGAACTTTAACCCAGGAAATTCTTCCGGAAGCGAAGGATTATTTTGGTTAAAGCAGATTTTACAAGCCAAACCCCAGACTAGTGTTGTTATGCTAACAGCTCATAGTGATACCAATTTAGCCGTTAAAGCGATGAAGTTAGGCGCAACCGACTTTGTGACTAAACCCTGGCAAAACGAAAAACTCTTAGCAACTTTAAACACTGCAGCTAAGCTTCACAAAAGCATCTACCAAACTGAGAGTCTCAGACGAACCAATAATGCTTTGACTCAACTAACTTGTAAACACAAACAAAGTATCATTGGGAAGTCTCAATCAATGAAACAAATACAATCATTAATTGAGCAAGTTGCACCAACTGATGCTAACGTATTAGTTTTAGGCAATAATGGTACTGGCAAAGAATTAGCTGCTCGAAAATTGCACCAGCTCTCTCATCGAGTAGATAAAGTTTTCATGTCTGTCGATTTAGGTGCTATCAGCCAAAATTTATTTGAATCTGAATTATTTGGTCACAAAAAAGGCTCTTTTACTGGCGCTAATAGCGATCATGTCGGTCGCTTAGAAGCCGCAAATGGCGGCAGTCTTTTTCTTGATGAAATTGGCAATATCCCTTTAAATTTACAAGCTAAATTACTAACAGTTTTGGAACAACGTCAAGTTACACCACTCGGAGCTAATCAGTCTTTTGATATTGATGTTCGTATTATTGCCGCTACTAATCGAACCTTATCAGAACTACACGATCCAAAAATATTTCGGCAAGACTTACTCTTTCGCTTAAATACTGTTGAACTCACATTACCTGACTTAAAAGATCGAAGAGATGATATTCCTTTATTAGCCAACTATTACATCGAATATTATTGTCGAAAGTATAATAAGACCAACAAAAGTTTAAGTTCTGATGCTCTGAAACTATTACAAAACTATAATTGGCCAGGTAATATTCGTAGTTTAAGGCACACAATTGAACGGTCTGTTATTTTTTCACAAGATGAAATTATTCATTCGGATGACTTTCAACTCAATCCTATTATTAATGATACTCACAACACAACAAAACCAATAAGAAATTCCACTCCAATGGAGAATGAAGATCTCAACCTCAGCAATATTGAACGTAATGCACTTGAGAAAGCCTTACGTAAACATGGTTACAATATTAGTCATGCAGCTAAAGAATTGGGTTTAACGCGTGCTGCACTTTATCGAAGGATGGAAAAACATGGCTTATAGAAAAAAGTTTAGTCATTGGTTTCATTGGCAATTAGCTAGTCGATTTGTTTTACTTTTGATCATATCACTAGTAAGTGTCTATTTCATTCTAACCCCTGGTTATCCCATGACCTCAACATTATTCATAGGAATTTTTTTAATACTTGCATTCAATATTTATACCTTCCTTAGTAAGACAAATCGTGACTTAACCCTTTTTTTTCAAAGCATTAAACATAAAGACTTTAGTCAAGTTTTTAATACTAACCTCTCTCAAGAAAAAACTAATCAACTTAATGAAGAATTTAATCATATTCAAAATCAACTTAAATATTCTTATATTCAACAAGAGTTAGAATACCGAAAACTCAACTCAATTCTTGAGCATGTACCAGTTCCTTTATTATCTTTGCATGAGAATGGAAAGCTTGAACTGCTAAATCAATCCGCCAAACAAATCTTTCTTTATCAAAAAAAAGAACATCTTCAACAAAACCATCCAAAAAATATAGAGCAACTAATCCAATTTAGTCAGGATTTATATAATTATTTGAAAAACCCTGAGAGCAGTCAAACAAGACTAATTCGACTTGAACAAAATAATAGTCAACGTCATATGATAATCGCTACCACTAAACTAACATTAGATGGTCAGAAAAGTTACTTAATAAGTTTACAAGATATTCATAGTGAATTGGAGATCAATCAACTTAAGGCCTGGCAAGAATTAGTTAAAGTACTTAATCATGAAATAATGAATTCGATTAGCCCCATAAACTCCTTAGCCAAAACTAGCTTAGAAATAGTTAGCAATATATCTATTAACATCCGAAATCAATTAAGCGAACCCTTTAAGGACTTGAACAAAGCTCTTAATTCTGTCAATAGTCGTTCTGAAACATTAATTAATTTTTTAGAGCAATATCGACAAATAACTCATTTACCTAAACCTAAAATAAAAAATGAATCGTTTGCTATATTATTAGATAATATTCAATCTTTATTTGAAGAAAAATTAAATGAAAAAGGGATTCAATTAAAAGTATCAATAGAAAATATTCATACAAATACTAATATCGATCGCAGCATGGTCGAACAAATTCTGATTAATTTAATAAGCAATGCTTGGCAAGCATTGGAGGATGACTTAAAAAATACTGACAAAAAAATTCATTTAATTGCAGGTACTCAATATAAACAACCTTGTATAAAAGTTATTGATAATAGCTCTGGTATTGATGAGAATATTAAAGATAAAATATTTGTACCCTTTTTTACTACTAAAAAAAATGGTTCCGGCATTGGTTTAGCTTTAGCGAAACAAATTATGATGGCTCATGGTGGTAGTATTGAATATCAGCGTGTTGCTAAAAACACTTGTTTTATATTAATATTTTAATGTTGTTTATACGAAAAATTTATCTTTAATAAATAATTAGCTATTTATCTTTTTTTTCTGCAAAAGCCGCTAATTGTTCAGTCGTTGCTTTAGCCTGATACTTTTCTTTCCATTCAGAGTAAGGCATGCCATAAATAATTT
>CAYPMT010000104.1:2394-7995 GCA_964411875.1 uncultured Kangiellaceae bacterium | reverse complement strand
GGGATGACGTTGAGTCATATTTAAAAATTTACGCAATCAACTCTAGATGATTTTATATATAACGTCTCAAAAACCTAACCACCCAAAAAGTCTTGCATGGAGTAAAAGCCTGGTTTTTGTTTAGCTAACCAAATCGCTGCTTCAACAGCACCTTCGGAAAAACAGTGACGGTTATGGGCTTTGTGTTCGATATTAATTTCTTCGTTATCTAACACAAACATGGCTTTATGTTCGCCAATAATTTCTCCTGCACGAATGGAAGATATGCCAATCTCACCCTTTTTGCGAGTACGTTCTTCAAAGCGACTTTGGGTGACTTTTTTCTTTGAAAATTTTTCACCCATGGCATCAGCAATAGTTTCACCCATACGAATGGCTGTGCCTGATGGCGCATCAACTTTATGTTTATGATGGGCTTCAATGATTTCTATATCTGCTTTTTTGCCAAGCATTTTTGCCGCAAGTTGGAGTAGGGCTAAGGTTGAGTTAACCCCAATGCTGGTATTCGGTGCTAATAAAATAGGAATTGATTGAGCGGCTTTTTTTAGGCGAGTTAATTGCCGAGTTTCAAAACCTGTAGTGCCAATAAGAGCAGGGGTTTTAGTTTTTAGTGCTTGTTTAATTAAATCAAAAGTTGCTTCTGAACGACTAAAATCAATCACAACATCACTTGCTGTTAACCCCAAGCTCATATCACTTGAATAATTAACTTTTGTAAAAGCAACTTGGTGGTCGAGTAGACGATGTTTAGGACGACAAAAAGCGGCAACCAATTTAGCCTTAGAATGATTAACGGTTTGGCTAATAATCTGCTGGCCCATTTTCCCTGAGGCTGCATTGACGGCAATGTTAATTTTCACCAACTCAAATTCCTCTTGCAAATAAACTATCGTAAACTTTCGTTGATTGCCTCTAAAACATCCGAACCTGGACAAAGTTGCTCTTGAGTCATTTCGTTCAATGACTGCTCAGTAGTATTAATCATTTCATGAGTATTGCGTGAATCTGTATTTAAATGAAGTAAACCCGTTAAAACCTGCTGCTGTACTTTAGCTTCTTCTAAAGCTATTAATACTGACTCGCGACTTCTAATATCTAATGAGTCTGGTTGACGACGTAAGTTTAAAGTTGTTCCATCATGTAGCGTAATAGATTCATTTAAACTTTTAGGATCTTGCACTTTAATTTCTTGTTCATGGGGTACTAAATCAAGCGTATTAGTAGCCTCTTTATGATCACGGATCCACTCATAACTTTTAGTCGACTTAGGTGTATTGTTAAATGTGACGCAAGGTGAAACACAGTCAATTAATGCAAAACCATTATGCTTAATCGCACCTTTTATTAATGGTACTAATTGATCTTTATCGCCCGAGAAACTTCTTGCAACATAACCTGAACCTAACGAAATAGCTAACTCACAAAGATCCATTGGTTCATATAAATTAGGCACACCAGTTTTGCTAGCACTGCCAACATCACTGGTTGCAGAATCTTGTCCTTTGGTGAGGCCATAAACACCATTGTTCATACAAATATAAATCATATTAACATTACGACGAACCAGGTGCATAAACTGCCCCATACCAATAGATGCCGTATCACCATCACCAGAAACACCAATATAAGTTAAATTACGGTTACCCATATTGGCACCAGTAATGACTGATGGCATACGTCCATGCACAGAGTTAAAGCCATGTGATTTAGATAAAAAATACGTGGGGGTTTTAGAAGAGCAACCAATCCCTGAAACTTTTGCAACTTTATGCGGCTCTATTGCCAAATCAAAACAGGCTTTAACAATTGATCCACTAATTGAATCATGTCCACAACCGGCACATAAAGTGGATAGTGCACCTTCATAATTAGCTTCGGTATAACCGAGCGAATTCTTAGGTGAATCGGGATGTCTAAAATCAGACTTTAAATAACTCATACTTCAACCTCTTCAATACCTTTTGCATCAGTAAAAGGACTGACATCTTCACCATTTAAAATTTGTTCAATTTTACGTTTAATTCGACGAGCTCGAATAGGCATGCCATCAATATTTAAAATAGGTATTAAACGTTTTGTACCAAAATTAAACTCATTAATTAATAAGCTTCGCATTTGTCCATCACGATTTTGTTCAATAACAAACACTGTGTCATGTTGTTGAATAAACTCACCAATGTTGTCCTGAAATGGAAAGGCTTTAATTCTGCAAGTATTAATTTTTATACCATCGGCCTCTAAACCATCTAAAGCTTCATAACTCGCTTGTGCGCTGGTTCCATAAAATATTGCACCCACTTTAGATTTTTTATCACGATATTTAATTTGTGGTTGAGGCACTAATCCTTTTGCTGTTTCCCACTTTCTTAACAGACGTTTCATATTGACAGAATATTCATCGCCATTTTCTGTGTAAGCCGCATAAGCTGTGCGTGATGTGCCACGAGTAAAATAAGAACCCTTAGTTGGATGAGTGCCTGGATAAGTTCGATAACCAATACCGTCACCATCAACATCTTTATAGCGACCCCAACGTTCTTTCATTTTTTCGAGCTGTTCCTCGTTAAGTACTTTGCCTCGGTCATGGCAACGATTATCATCCCATTGAAAAGGTCGGCTCATATAATCATTCATACCAAGGTCAAGATCCGACATGATAATAACCGGCGTTTGCAAACGGTCAGCTAAATCAAAAGACTGAGCGCCCATTTCAAAACATTCCGCCGGATCGCAAGGAATTAATAAAACTTGTTTCGTATCACCATGAGATGCATAAGCCGCAGGCGCGATATCGGATTGTTGGGTTCGCGTTGGCATACCGGTACTTGGCCCACTGCGTTGAACATCAACTAATACAACAGGCACTTCAGCAAAATAAGCTAAACCTAAAAACTCACTCATTAATGAAACACCTGGTCCAGACGTCGCTGTAAACCCACGGGCACCATTCCAGTTGGCACCAATTGCCATGCCGATCGCAGCTAGTTCATCTTCTGCCTGCAAAATAGCAAATTTATTTTTACCTTCATCATCTAATCGATATTGTTTAGCATATTTTTCAAAGGCTTCTACGACAGAGGTTGATGGTGTAATAGGGTACCAACCAACAACCGTTGCGCCACCATAGAGAGCTCCTAATGCTGTCGCGCTATTACCCGTTGTCATAATAAAATCACCAACAACATCTCTTCGTTGAACTTTTAAATGACAAACATTTTCAAAATGCTCTTTGGCATAATTATAACCAAGCTCTAAAGCACCAATATTAGGTGGAATCAGTTTTTCTTTTTTAGCGAACTGTTGTTTAACCATATCGGTTAATACTTCAAATTCCATATCAAACAAATAAGCTAGCGCACCAACATAAATAATATTTTTAAATAATTGTCTTTGACGAGGATTGGTATAATTTTCAATACACATTTGAGTTAAGGGAATTCCAATTTCAACAACATCGTCCCGTTGAAACTCACGAGGCAAAGCTTTAGTTGAATCATATAAAAAATAACCGCCGGAAATTAACGTATCGTAATCTTCTCTTAATGTTTCACCATTAATAGCAACTACAAAATCAATATCGCCACGACTACCCAAATACCCTTTTTCATTTACTCTCACTTCAAACCAAGTGGGTAAACCTTGAATGTTGGATGGAAAAATATTTTTTGGACTAACAAAAACACCCATTCTAAAAACGGCTTTAGAAAACATATTATTTGCACTAGCCGAACCTGTGCCATTAACATTCGCAAAGCGAATAACAAAATCATTAACTGCTTTAATACTCATGATTAACTGCCTGCCTTAGTCACTGAATAGGTAAACTTCTGCATATCCCACGCAGCTGTAGGACAACGTTCTGAACACAGACCACAATGTAGGCAAACATTCTCATCTTTAACCATAACTCGGGTTGTTTTTAATTCACCTGAAACATACAGGTCTTGGCTAGTATCATTCGCCGGCGCTAGTAGTCGACCTCGAAGATCGTCTTCTTCACCGTTATCGATAAAATTAATACACTTAGTGGGACAAACATCTGCGCAAGCATCACACTCGATACATAAATTATCAGTAAACACGGTTTGTACATCACAGTTTAAGCAGCGCATCGCTTCTTCATAACCAAGGTCTTGGTCAAAGCCTTTTTCAACCTCAAGCTTTAAATTACTAATAGCCGTTTCTTTATCAACATGTGGTACTAAATGGCGTTTATCATGATCAATATGGTTATCGTAAGTCCACTCATGGAAACCCATTTTTTGACTAAGTAAATTAACACCTGGCTCAAGACGCTCATCAACTTTTTCGCCCTGACAAAACTTATGAATAGAAATAGCAGCTTGATGACCATGAGCAACCGACGTAATAATGTTAGAAGGGCCAAAAGCGGCATCGCCACCAAAGAAAACTTTTTTATTGGTTGATTGGAAAGTAGTTTTATCTACAATCGGCATATCCCACTCACCAAAGTCTAAACCAATATCTCTTTCAATCCATGGGAATGCATTATCTTGACCAATGGCAATAAGGACTTCATCGGCTTCCATAAAAACTAAGTCTTCACCAGTCGGCACTAAACTTCGTTTGCCCTTGTCATCATATTCAGCACGGACTTTTTCAAATTTCATTCCAACCAGTTTGCCATTTTCTATAACAAACTCTTTGGGTGTATGGTTTTCATAAATTGGAATATCTTCTGCAACTGCATCATCAATTTCCCAAGGCGATGCTTTCATATCTGCACGCGGGCTACGCACAACAATACGCACATCCTCACCACCCAGTCGACGGGCTGTACGGCAACAATCCATAGCCGTATTACCACCCCCTAAAACAAGAACTTTTTTTCCAACTGATTTGGTATGTTCAAAAGCCACGCCATCTAACCAATTAATCCCAACATGAATGCCGGCATCACCTTCTTGACGACCAGGCAATTTAGTTAAATCTCGACCATTAGGTGCGCCAGAGCCAACAAAAATAGCATCATAATCTTTATCAAGTAACGCTTTTAAACTATCAACATAATGTTTGAAATGAGCCACGACACCCATATCAAGAATGTAATTCACTTCTTCATTTAAAACTTCTAAAGGCAATCGGAATGAAGGAATTTGGCTACGCATAAAGCCACCACCAACATCTTGCTCATCAAATAAGTCAATGTCATAACCCAGGGGAGCTAAACCTCGTGCTACCGTTAATGAAGCAGGACCAGCACCAATTAAAGCGACTTTTTTACCATTTTTAGGCGCGATTTCAGGGAGACGATCTTTAATATCAGTTTTATTATCTGCCGCAACCCGCTTTAACCGACAAATGGCCACCGGCTCTTCTTCAACTCGACCACGGCGACAGGCTGGCTCACAAGGCCTGTCACAAACTCGACCTAATACACCAGGAAAAACATTTGATTCCCAGTTAATCATATACGCATCATCATAACGACCAGCGGCAATCAGACGAATATATTCTGGTACAGGCGTATGTGCTGGACAAGCATATTGACAGTCAACGACTTTATGAAAATATTCAGGATTTTTAATATTTGTTGGTTTCACCAATATCCCCTAACAACAATTTAATCACTTATTCTTT
>CAYPMT010000104.1:0-2294 GCA_964411875.1 uncultured Kangiellaceae bacterium | reverse complement strand
TAACTAAATCTTGAGTAGATTTAACTAAAATGATCCTGAATTATACTGTGTTTTTTTATCTTTAGTCTTGATTTTTATATCATTTTTTTGATTTTTTGTCGAGATAGGCTTTGTTCTAAATAAAAACAAATAATAAGCACAAAAAAAAGCCCTGAGTTTACAAGCTCAGGGCTTTTGTTAACTTAAAACAATGTTACTTCTTAAGTACCCGCCTCTTGTGAAATGCTTTCGAGTATTTCTTGCGCTTTTTCTCCATGCGCATTCACTGGCTCGATCTCAAGGGTTTTTTCAAAAATCGCAATCGCTCGTTCTATTCGACTCTCATCACTCTCATTGCCATAAAGCGTAATCATCCCTTTATATAGCAAAGCTCCTTGACGAATATACTGAGTATAACTTTTATCCGATATGATCTTATCCATAAAAGCAATACCCTCTTTAGGTCTTTGGTTATCAATAAAACAACTACCAAAATTACTCAGTAAAAAATCAAGCCCACCTCCAGCTTTAATCGCTTTATGTTTTTCATATACTTCTAAGAGCAGCTCTACAGTTACTGGTAACCCTTGACTATAGAGTGAGTCCACATCTGATTGAATAGCCTTATCGATTCTACGGTCCACATATATCTTATAAAGATCTTCATCCTTTCCTTCTGCTAAACGAATAATTTCTTGCTCTTTTTCAGAAATATCGTTAATAGTCACCCCTTCGCCTTCATAACCTAAAAGCTCATCCAATAAATTCGCCTTCTCAAGGCCTGAAGCTTTGGCGGCCTTAGCTGATAACTCATCTATAAAGGCTTTTAGTGCAGGCATTTTCTCCAGTTTTTCTATATATTCTTGGGGGGTTTCACCCTGATGACTAGTAAATGCATAGACATTTACCGAAGAATCTGTCAGAAATACCGTTGGATAACCTTGAAAGTTGTGATGCTCAGACAATCGAGCTTCCCATTTTTCATTATGGGCCTTTTGCTCTTTGCTCATTTCAACATTCTCTGTAGGAAAATCTAACTCGACTAGAACAAGTTTTTCCTTAGCATAATCAAGAAACGCTTGTTGACTCAAAACTTCTTTCACGAAGAGCTGACAATAATGGCACCAATCTGAGCCTGTCAGGAATATTAAAATCTTTTTATTTTGAGCCTGAGCCAGAACCTGGGCCTTTTCCATATCGCTCAACCATTGACCACTGTCTGGATCTTGATGTGAGTCCACTTTATTGACCAAATCCTGACGGCTATTGGATGCTGATTGATTACTTGTTTCAGCACAGCCAAGCATAAACAAAACGAACAAGAGTAAAGAGAGCTGTTTAAACATGTGATTAAATTCCTGAAAGTTAGGGTACAAATGGAATACTACAAGTTGCTATTAATAAATAAAACCACTCTATACATTTGCTTACAATTTTTTCAGTGTTATTAACAACAATTCGTTTAACTAAAAAAAAGCCCTGAGTTTATCGCTCAGGGCTTTTTTAACTGGAAAAGTTTTTACTTCTTAAATACCGGCTTCTTGTGAAATGCCTTGGATCATTTCTTCGGCTCTTTTTCCATGCGAACTCTCTGGATCCATATCAAAGGTTTTCTCAAGCATCTCAAGAGTAGGTTCAATCCTACTCTCATCACTCTCATCGCCGAAATACATAATTATTGCTTGATATAACTGAGCTCCTTGACGAATATAAAGCGAATAACTATTATCCGATATTATCGTATCCATAAAAACAAGGCCTTCTTTCGGTCTTTTAGTATTAATAAAACAATCACCAAGATTACCAAGCAAATAGTCAAGCCCGCCTCCATCCTTAACCGCTTTATGTTTCTCATGTACTTCTAATAACATTTCTACTGCTGGTTCCATCTGTGTCGCTTCATTGAGTGCATCTACATCTGATGCAATAGCTTTATCCGTTTTCAAAGTTGTGTATTTATTATAAAGCGTCTCATCTTTTCCTTTTGCTAAACTAATAATTTCTTGCTCTTTTGCAGCAACATCGCTAATAGTTACCCCTTCACCATTATAGCCTAAAAGCTTATCCAATAACTTCGCCTTCTCAAGCCCTGAGGCTTTAGCTATCTTAGCTGATAATTCAGCGACAGCGGTTTTTTGTGTAGGCATTTTCTCTAGTTTTTCTATAAACTCTTGAGGCGTTTCACCTTGAAAACCCGTCAATCCATAGGCGTTTACAGAAGAGTCTGTCAGAAATACGGTTGGATAACCTGGAATATTGTGCTGCTCAGACAGCTGATCTTTCCATTGTTCATTATGGGCTTTTTGCGCTTCACT
>CAYPMT010000103.1:0-8067 GCA_964411875.1 uncultured Kangiellaceae bacterium | reverse complement strand
TTTATGAAAAACTTGTCAGAAGGTATCAATACAATGCTTGATACAGTAGTTGAGCCTATCGAAAATTGTCAGAAAGTCTTGGAAGAAATGTCTGAAGGTAAACTCCAACAAAATATGGAAGGGAATTATCATGGTATGTTCAAACAGTTACAAGGTTCTATTAATACAACCATTGATAACTTGAGAAATATGGTGAGCGAAATTCTTGAAACGTCTAGTCATGTTTCAACATCGGCTCAAGAAATTTCTCAAGGTAATATAGATTTAAGTCAACGTACGGAACAACAAGCATCTAACCTTGAGGAAACTGCTTCAAGCATGGAAGAGTTAACCAGTACGGTTAAAGAAAATGCTGCCGCAGCGATTAAAGCTAACAAACTATCAACGGATACCATGGTACAAGCAGAAAGTGGTGGTAGTGTTGTTAGTGAAGCAATTAATGCGATGAGAGAGATTAATGATGCATCCAAAGAAATTTCAGATATCATCGGCGTGATTGATGAGATTGCTTTCCAAACTAACTTGCTTGCACTGAATGCAGCAGTTGAGGCTGCCAGGGCTGGTGACCAAGGTCGAGGCTTTGCGGTAGTTGCAGCTGAAGTTCGTAACCTTGCACAGCGAAGTGCGAGTGCCGCTAAAGATATTAAAGACTTAATTTCGAATAGTGTTACTAAGGTTGATCAAGGTAGTCAACTAGTTGATGAGTCGGGTAAGAAATTAACTGATATCGTTGACTCGGTTAAAAATGTGACACAACTGGTTAAAGAAATATCTAATGCGAGTGAAGAACAAGCCTCAGGTATTGAGCAGATTAATCAAGCCGTTTCACAAATGGACAATATGACTCAACAAAACTCAGCACTGGTTGAAGAAGCCGCCGCTTCAGCTGAATCATTAAATGAGCAGTCTGGTAATTTGATGGAGTTGATGGGATTCTTTAAAACCGGTGATGAGAGTGGAAGTTCTAACCGTGAAATTGTAACACCAGTGAAAAAAGAGTCACCGGCAAAAGCAGGTTCAGCAGGTACAAGTAGTCCAACGGACTCGGATGGTAACTGGGAAGACTTCTAAGTAGCTTATTTAAGTAATTTGTTCTGAAAGAGTTTTTTTGGAATGAGTTTTTTTGGAATGAGTGAGAATAAGGAATGCTAGATGTTAACTACAGAAAAGAAGTCATTGGTTGATAGAGAGTTTGAGTTTAGTGACGCAAACTACAAAATTGTTGTTGATTTAATTAATCAATACGCGGGAATTACCTTATCAGATCATAAGATTGATATGGTTTATTCCCGACTGGCTCGACGCTTAAGAGCTCTTCGCCTGTCTGACTTTGATGTTTATCTTGAATATGTTCAAACTGACAAGCAAGAGAAAGTCGAATTTACTAATGCTTTAACCACTAATCTGACACACTTTTTTAGGGAAGAGCATCATTTCGATTATATCCGTGATAATCTTTTTCCTGAATTATTTAAAAAAAATAAAAGACGTATTCGCTTTTGGTCAGCAGGTTGTTCGACAGGTGAAGAACCTTATACTTTATCTATGGTATGGAACCTTCTTGAAGACAAACCTAAATATATTGATTTTAAAGTTTTAGCAACGGATCTTGATACCAATGTTTTAGATTCTTGCCGCCGAGGTGTTTATCATATTGATAAACTAAAACCTGTGGATGAAAAGTATTTACATTGGTTTAAAGAAACCGATCAGTGTAAAAAAACTGAGCGTCAGATTAATCCAAAGCTTAAAGAAGTGATTGCATTTAAACAATTAAACTTAATGGAAGACTGGCCAATGAAAGGGCCATTTGATCTGATTGTGTGTCGGAATGTGTTGATTTATTTTGATAAGGAAACACAGAAAAAATTAGTAGAAAGATATTGTGAGCTGCTAAGTGATGATGGTTACTTAATGTTAGGTCATTCTGAAAACTTTAATACGAAAAATAGTATATTAGAGCCATTGGGTCATACGATTTATAGAAAGAACAAGCGAGGTTATAATGGCTTATAGCCGAGATAGTTTGCCATCTTGTTGGCAAGAATTTAATCATATTAATCGTTATTGGGATAAAGAAACGGAATTGTCGACAGCTAAAATTTTGCCAGGTGAATTTTATGTAACACCACATAATGAAGCGATTACAACCGTATTAGGATCTTGTATTTCAGCTTGTGTGAGAGACACTCGAGCAGGTATTGGTGGTATGAATCACTTTATGTTGCCTATTAATAAAGACAAGAATAAAGAGATTGATTTAAGTAATGCCGCTCGTTATGGAAATTTTGCTATGGAACAAATGATTAATGATATTTTGCGTAATGGAGGTAACAAAAAATACATTGAAATAAAAATTTGTGGTGGTGGTCGTGTCATGAAAGGTATGACAGATGTTGGTAAGCGTAATATTGAGTTTGCTCGTTCTTATGTTGAAATGGAAGGTTACAAGGTTCTGTCAGAAGATGTTGGTGGTCAATATCCTCGCAAAGTAATTTACTTTCCAAAAACTGGCAAAGCACGCATAAAAAAACTTTATGATATGCATAACTCAACCATAGAAACACGTGATGAAAATTATTGTAAGCAGATATCACAAGAAGAAGTTACTAGTGATATTGAACTATTTTAACTTTTTCATTTTACAATAAAAGATTAGAGATTAGTTGATGAGTAGTAAAGAAATTAAAGTTTTAATTGTTGATGATTCTGCTTTTATTCGAGTATTGTTGACGCAGATTTTCCAAAGTGATGATAGTATTAATGTCATTGCGACGGCAGAAGATCCCTATGATGCTAGAGAAAAAATAAAAAAATACTCGCCTGATGTCATTACACTTGACGTTGAAATGCCTAAGATGGATGGCATTACCTTTTTAAAAAATCTCATGAGACTCAGGCCTATGCCTGTAGTAATGGTTTCAACTTTGACTCAAGCTGGAGCCGATATTACTCTTCAAGCACTCAGTCTTGGTGCATTTGACTTTGTTGCTAAACCGACCTCTGATGTTAAAGAAAGCATTAAAGAGTTATCACAGGAATTAATTGGTAAAGTAAAAGCTGCAGCCCAATGTAATATTCATGCAGTTGAAAAAAATATTATTCCTGAAGGTTCAGCCCTCACGATAGATGATAAAAAAATTAATAAAAAATTGATTACAATTGGTTCTTCTACCGGTGGAACTGAAGCGCTGCAAGCGGTGTTAAAACCTTTACCAACTAACTTACCACCAATAGTCATGGCACAGCATATTCCTGATTTATTTTCGAGTTCTTATGCTAAACGACTTAACCGAGAAATAGCGATTAAGGTTGAAGAGGTTCGAGGGCCTCAAAAGTTAGAGGCTGGTCATGCCTATTTAGCGCCTGGTCATATGCATATGAAAGTAAAAGAAAAGGGCAATGAGCTTTGGGCTTTTCTATCAGATGAAGACCCCGTTAATCGTCACAAGCCAGCGGTTGATGTTTTATTTGACTCAATCAATGAACCTTTAGCAAAAAGCTGTGTTGCATTTATTTTGACTGGTATGGGTAGCGATGGTGCTAAAGGGTTATTAAGACTAAAGCAAATGGGCTCGACAACTTTTGTGCAGGATAAAGAAACGAGTATTGTTTGGGGAATGCCTGGTTCTGCCTTTAAAATGGGAGCTGCTGAAAAAGCCTTGCCCTTGCAAGAGATCTCAAGGTATCTCATTTCGAAATTATAATCTTCATTAATTTGAATCATTGGTTTTGGTTATTATTTGAACAGTTTGCTTGGTTGTTTTTATTTTTTTGAGGTTATTTGAAAGTTGTGCCGGTACAATTAGCTCAAAATAGCTAAAAACACCCAAAAATAAATAAGTTAGTTGAAAATAATAGAAAATATTTTAGTTTGCACTATGCTTAAATAGGTTGAGTTGTTTTATAATCAAAGGATCAGATAAGGCTTTATGACAAAGAGGTAAAATTATGTCAGTGAATTCAAATCTCTCAGCTGATGGCAGGATACTTACAATAACAATTGATGGACGCTTTGACTTTAGTGCTCATCAAGGTTTTCGCGATTCTTATGAAAAAATTTCGCCTGTGCCAGAAGAAATTTTCGTTAATATGGCCGGTACTAATTATTTAGATAGCTCAGCACTAGGTATGTTGCTGTTATTAAGAGATTATGCAGGTGGAGACTCTTCAAATATCACACTTAAAAACTGTAATGACGATATTCGAAAAATTTTAACCATATCTAATTTCGAACAATTATTTAAGATTTAAGTTTTGAAAATTCTTATTGCCGATGGAGATAGTTCTGAACGGTTACTTTTTGTAAAAGAACTGGAACAACAAGGACATCAAGTTATTCAGGTGGAAACGGGTCGGCAACTTATCACTGTTTTCTTTGTTGAAAACCCAGGTTTGGTCTTTCTTGATACATCTTTAGCTGATATGCCTTGCGTTGAGGTTCTGTCGGTGATTCAAAATAATGATAGTCGCTGGGTTCCTATTATTTTTCTGGTTAATTCTAATGATATTAAAAATTTATCTACCTATATTGATTCAGGTGGAGATGATTTTTTAGTCAAGCCAATTGAGCCTTTAACGATTAATGCTAAGGTTAAAGCCTTTGCAAAAATTGCTAATATTTATGATAAAACAGAGCAGCAAAATAAAGAGATTCAATTTTATAATCAACGTTTGATTCAAGAGCAAGAAGCCGCTAAGAAGGTTTTTAACAATATTGCCCATCGGGGTTGTTTATCTGCTGATAATGTTCATTATCACTTATCGCCAGTATCAATTTTTAATGGTGATTTAATGCTAGCCATAGAAACACCTATGGGAGGAATGCGTTTTATGTTGGCTGATTTCACGGGTCATGGATTACCTGCGGCAATTGGTGCTATCCCTGCTTCAGAAATATTTTATGGCATGGGCAAAAAAGGTTTTTCCATTAACGATGTGCTAATTGAAATGAATGCTCGACTTCATTCAATTTTGCCACGAGGTGTTTTTTGTTGTGTTGTTATGGTTGATCTAGATGTGGCTAATCAACAGGTGACTTTTGTGAACGCTGGGTCACCTCAATCTTATCTAATTGATTTAGAAGCTAATGTTGTTGAAGAGATTCATTCTAAACATTTGCCTTTAGGTGTTTTGTCGCCAGACAAGTTTACGGTACAGACACAATTATTACATTTTGGACCTAATCACAAGTTATTAACCTTTACTGATGGTGTGACTGAGTCGAGTAATAAAAATGAACAATTTTATGGTGATGAAAGAGTGCTTGAATATATTCAAGCTAATATGCACGAAGAAAACCTGTGTGATTCATTAGTTAAGCAGGTCATTCAGTTTACAGATAATGCTGAACAAGCTGATGACTTAAGTATTTTAGAGATTTTGTTCCCCAAACAAGAAATAAAAACCGGTATTAATATTGATAAAAGCAAAATTCATGCATTAACAGGAACGTTAGATTCAAATATGCATTTATGCTTAAGAGGGCAGTCATTGGCTAAATTCGATCCTGTTCCTATGGTGTTACAAACCCTGTTGGAGTGTCGAGAACTAATACCTTTCCGCACACAAATTTTTACTATTGTGTCTGAAATCTATAATAATGCCTTAGAGCATGGTGTATTAGGTTTAGATTCAAAAATGAAAAAAAGCCGAGAGGGCTTCTCGGATTACTATCAAATTCGTTCGGAAAAACTGGCCAGTTTAAATAGTGGTTTTATCAATATTGAATTTGACCATCGCCCTGTGATTGATGGTGGTGTGATTGTATTTGATTTTATTGATAGTGGTTCAGGTTTCGACTTTGAAAGTATTCTTGCCCGTACTAGTAATTTAACTGCTGTTGAATATAGTGGTCGAGGACTTAACCTACTTAATAAACTTTGTGATTCAATTGAATACTTTGATGGTGGTCACCATATTAGGGCAACTTATCGTTGGAACCTTCATGGAGAACAAGAGTAGTTTTTCTTGTTTTGTTAATCTTCGATTGATATTTCATTAAATAAAAGCAGTTATCAATTTTAAACCTTTAGCGATCTTTAATTCTTGGCATTTTACTTGCTCTATTAATATTAAATAAACCAATATTAATTAAGTTAAAGTAATTCCTATGCAAAGTTTATTAAGTTTTTTATCCAGTATTGGTCAACCAATTAAAACCGATGGTTTAGAAGGGGTAAATCACCTAGCCCTGAATTTAAGTGATAAATCAGCCGAGTTTACCAATCAACTTAGTTTTGAACAGCTGCTAGAAGAAAATGACCTTTTAAATCAAACGGTTAGTGAGGGTTTGGAAAGTTTTGATGGTAAACTTAACCCCCTGGTTAATTCCGATGAATTTGTTAATCAATCTGGTGTTAAGTCTAAAAATAATATTATTAAAAATATTGAGGGTGAATTTAATCAACAATCACTACAAGTAGGCATAGGTGATGGTAAGAGTTCGTTAGAGGCCCTAACTGAAAAAGATCAATTTACACAGAGTATCGAATTTAAAACGGCAAGCTTTTCCGCTAGTTCAGGCAAAAGTTTACCGCTTAATGCTGAGCAAATTAGTGATATAAAGACAAATGTATCATTAGATGAGCCGGCTGGGCTAAAAGGAAAGATAAACTTAGAAGGCTCAGTAAACTTAAAAGAATCAACAGCCTCTGGTTTGGTAAAGTCACCTTTGCATAAAGCAGGTGAAGGTGGGGCTTATCAGGAAGGGATTGTTCAAACAAAAATCACTGATCTGAAATTAGATAATAACCAATTTAATCAATCGGAAATACTTCCTAATGTTGAAACTAAAGCCTCTTCAGTATTAGCGGCTGAAAAGGTTCATGCTCAATTGAACGCTTCAAACAATGGTTTTTCATTATCAGTTGGCGAGCAAAAAAATATCGATAAACTACAGGTAAGTTTAAATAGTGTTAATCAAAAGTCAGAAGATGTAGTTAGTTCTAATACGCTTGGTACGTCTAAAGAAGCAGGTATAATTAATATTAGTAAATCTACTTTTAATAAAGTCGAAGAAGCCTCTCTAGAGTTATCAGGAAAACAGTTATCCGAACAAGAGCTTCTAGCTTTAAACTTGAAACGGCAGTCTAAATCTGATCAGCCAATTATAACAACAAACTTAACTGAAAATGTTCAAGGTAAATCTAATAATAAATCATTAGAAAACAAAGAAGTATTTGTTGGTGACATTAAATCAAATAATGAAAAGTTTTTATCTGAAAAAAATCAGTTCAATGAAACCCATTTAAATAATGATCAGAAAAAGCAAGCTGATAGTCTTTTTCAGTCTTATAAAGCTAAAATTTTTGAAACCAATAAAGCACCTGAAGCTGAGACTGTTAAGAAAAATATTCATCAAGATCTTTCAAATAATAATTTACTGAATAAAACAGGACTAAATAAATTGAATTTGGATGGACAGATAAATAAAAACCAGTTAAATAAAACAGAGAACAACTCAGTAAACTTTAGAGATAGTCTATTTGCCAGTCTTGATAGCCAGACGACTCGAGTAGCACAGACCTCAGAAGCATCAATTAGTAAAGTGGATGGTCTACATTGGCGTGACCCAGTTCAGAATGGCATTCAAGATCCTGCGGTTAGATTAACGTCTAATTCAGATATTAATGAAGGCTTAAAGTTAAAACAAGACTTTAATTCTAACTTGGCACATAGAATTCAATGGATACATAGTAAAAGCTTTCCTAGTGCGCAAATTATGATGGACCCACCAGAATTAGGGCCACTTAGTGTTAAGATTCAACATAATCAAGGTGAAACGAGTATTATCTTTCAAGTTAATCATCCCGCTACCCGTGATGCATTAAATGATAGTTTACCAAGACTGAAAGAAATGCTCGAACAACAAGGTATTAACTTAAGTGATGCCTCTGTTGAGGATCAATCTGGTCAAACTAATCGTTCACATGCAGATGATCAAAATACCGATAATCAATCAACTAATAATCAGTTGGCAGACTCCTCAGAAAGTATGACTCAACCAGAAAAGACACAAGAGCCTATTCAAACGAGTATCAACTTAGTTGATGTTTATAGTTAATT
>CAYPMT010000102.1:0-8254 GCA_964411875.1 uncultured Kangiellaceae bacterium | reverse complement strand
AATCCAAGTGGAACTTTGAGCCCGTTAGATAAGCTTTAATCGTTTTATCAGTGACTGCTTTTAGGCGTTCTCAGTCTGTCAGATAACATCGAGGCTTCTTGTCTGAACCGTCAGATCGAGTTTGAGCTAATACATATCTTACGGCTATTTAGTCTCAGTATCAAAAACCTGAGCCTATTTTTTTAATATACTCAACTAAGCCTTGGCTAGCATCTTCAACCAAATCCACAACAAGATCAAACATGTGACTTACACCATAGAAAGGATCGGGAACTTCTTGTGATTCATAATTTTTTGCAAAAGATAAAAAAAGTTTTATCTTTTTAAGATGCTCTTGATGTCCCCATTGTTTAGCCATAGCGATTAAACCATTATAATTTTCCTGATCCATGGCTAAAATCAAATCAAATAATTCAAAGTCATTTTGATTAACTTGACGAGACACAATTGGTGTTAAATCATAGCCTCGTTGCTTAGCTGCATCTACTGTTCGAGGATCAGGTGACTCACCGATGTGATATCCTGTGGTTCCAGCTGAATCAATATAAACTTCTTGAGCAAGTGACTGAGCATAAGCTCGAAATACACCTTCAGCCGTTGGCGAACGACAAACATTCCCCATACAAACAAATAAAATATTAAACTTCTTGGAGTTTCCCACTCAATTAGGCCTCCGAAAAACCCATTCTATAATAGCCTCTTGCCTTTTCAAGATCTCCTTCAGTATCAACACCATGAGGCGGCAGTTTATCTAAACATGCCATTTGAATAATATGATTGTTCTCAATAACACGCAACTGCTCTAGTGATTCAGATAATTCCAAAGGAGTTGATGGCCACTGAATAAACTTACTTAAAAAGTTTTTAGTGTATGCATAAATACCAATATGTCGATAATAATTTTTTGCCAAGTTAATACTCGCGTCTAATCCACCATTTCGATCATAAGGGATGGGTGAGCGGGAAAAATAAATTGCACATTGATTGTTATCAAAAACAACTTTAACAATATTAGAGTCCATCAATTCATCCGATCGTTCAACCGGACAACATAAACTCGCCATTTGAGCATTGTTTTTATTAATTAACGATGCAACTCGATCAATATTCTCAGCCGGTATAAAAGGCTCATCTCCTTGAACATTAACAATAATATCTTCATCATTTAAACCAATCAGACTCGCAGCTTCAAAAACACGGTCACTACCTGTTCGGTGTTTATCCTGTGTCATCACCGCAGAATAACCACTTTTTATCACTTCATCTAAAATCGCTTGATGATCAGTTGCAACGGTAACACTTGCTGCACCACTCTCTTTAGCTCTATCGCAAACATGAACAATCATTGGTTTGTCACCAATTTTCACCAACGGTTTGGCCGGCAAACGAGTAGAGTGATAACGAGCAGGAATAATGACGTGAAAACTATTCATGAATTTTTTCAACTTGTTCTAAAGTTAGTAGCGTTGCTTTCTCTTGAAGTAATACAGGGATTTCATCGGCAATCGGGTAAGCTAAGCGATCAAACTTACACAACAAGACACTGTCTTTCTGAATGGAGTTGTTCTCTTTAAGATAAGTTAATCGACCATTACATAAAGGACAAACTAAAATATCAAATAGTTTATTATCCATCTAATCCCTCGTTTAAAGTTCGCTTTTTAATTAAACAATTACTTTTAATTAGATCATACAATCGGTTGAAATCTTGATTATCAAGAAACGTCTCTATTAATAAATAATACCAGTTATCTTTAGCAAAGGCTTCACATTTAACGGCATCTTTTTCAGTCATAATAATAATGTCACCTTTAACATCATTAAAATCAGATAATTTAAAAGCATGATGATCAGGATACGCCTGTTTTTCTATTAGCTCAAAATTTTCAGAGAGCGATTCAAAAAACCTATTGGGATGACCAATTCCCGCAATAGCAGAAACTTTTTTGCCTTGCAGTGACTCAGTGCTGACTAACTGTTTAGATGAAACTTGTACCAATCCGACACAACCCATTTTCATTTGAGCCATAGAGGAACTCAAACTTTTATCGAGAGAAAACTCATCCGTATTATTAATTCCATTTTGGATAACATAGTCCACCTGTTTCAATCGAGATATGGGTTCTCGTAGCGGGCCAAAAGGTAACATAAGTCGATTACCAAAAATTCGTTTAGCATCGAGCATAACAATTTCAAAATCACGTGCCATGGCATAATGTTGCAAACCATCATCACTAATAACCACATCTAAAGAATATTTATCTGACAAGCATTTAATCGCACGACTACGATTGGGATCAATAACCATAGGTACATTAAGCTGTTTGTTTTTCATGTAGTGATATTGCATATAAGCTTCATCACCAACTGTTTCTACTGAGTCTGATTGATTAACAATATGCGGGTAGCAAGGTGCCATTGATTTGTAACCCCGACTAACAATAGCAACCTTAAGTCCTCTATCGGATAGCTGTTTAACTAGATAACGAATAAAAGGCGTTTTTCCTGTTCCACCCACGGTAATATTACCAACAACAATAACCGGTAGATGTGTAGAGTTAACTTTTAGAAAATTGATTTTATAAAGAAAAGCTTTAAAGCGAGCAAGTAAAGCAAATACAACGCTCAAAGGATAAAATAAAAGCTTTAGCTTACTGGGACTATACCAAAACTTTTCTATACTGGCCTGAATTGACATTGAATATCAAACGTTTAAATTAATAACTCTCTTTGTCAGAAAAACCCTTCGCATGTAATCCACTATACACTTGGTTTTTTTCTAACAAAGCTCGATGCGTTCCCTGCTCAACAACTTTTCCATCTTGCATCACAATAATCATATCTGCGTTTTCAATAGTTGAAAGCCTATGCGCAATGACTAAAGTTGTTCGCTCTTTGGTTAATTCATCTAACGCAGCTTGGATATGTCTTTCTGATTCTGTATCTAAAGCCGACGTAGCTTCATCGAGAACAATAATCGGTGAATCTTTGTAAATTGCTCTAGCAATCGCAATCCGTTGTCTTTGCCCGCCTGAAAGCCTACCACCATTTTCACCAATAGAATAATCAAAGCCACCATCTAGTTTTTCAATAAACTCTAATGCATGAGCTTTTTTAGCAGCATCAACTAATCTATCACGATCAACTTTATCATCAGCATAAGCAATATTAGCCTGAATAGTACCGGCAAAAAGAACAACTTGCTGAGAAACATAAGCGATATTTTTTCTTAATGAACTTAATGAAAACTGATTAATATTTTCATCATCCGCTTTTATTAAACCTGAGTCAGGCAAATAAAACCTTAATAACAAATTCGTAAGGGTTGATTTACCACTACCGGATCGGCCAACTAGAGCGACTGTTTTACCTTTTTCTAATTTAAAGGAAACATTATCAAGCACAGGTAAATCGGTTTGATAACTGAAAGAAACATTCTCAAAAGTGATTTTTGACGGCTTTGATTTTAGCTCTAATTTTCCTTCATCGATTTCTTTTTTCTCATCTAAAGTACTAAAAATATCTTGCGCGCCCGCTATACCCTGTTGTAACACAACATTGACATTGGAGAGAATTTTCAATGGTTTTAAAATCATTGCCATAGCACCAAGCATTGATAAAAAACCACCACTTGTTAATCGGCCACTTTCAATTTCTATCGCCGAGAAATAAACCACAATCCCCATACCAAGGCCTGCAATTAATTGAATTAATGGAACACTAACCGCTTTAGCCAAAATTAATTTCAAGTTTTGCTGACGGTTTTGATTGGCTATTCGATTAAATTTCTTTTGCTCAAATATTTCGCCACTATAGCTTTTAACCACCTTATAACCTTCAACAATTTCCTGTGATGATTGAGTCACTTCCCCCATGGCATCTTGAATTCTTTTACTCACCCGTTTAAAACGTTTACTAGTAATCATGACTATAATTGCAATCAAAGGAATAGATATAAAATAGATCAAAGCCAAACGCCAGTTTAGAAAGAACAAATAACCAATCAGAAAAATAAACAAACCAGCTTCTCGTACCAATTTAATAATAGCATCAGAACTGGCACTCGCGACTTGTTGGCAGTTATAAGTGATTTTAGAAATCAAATTGCCTGAAGCATTTTGATCAAAGAATGTGATTGGAAGCCTCATATAAACATGTACTAACTGCTCTCTCAACTTTTGTACCACACCTTGGCTAACCCATGACATACAGTAAGTAGAAATAATTGCGGCAACACCCCTAATGAGTAAAATACCTAAAATAAATAATGGAACAAGTTTAAGGCTATCAATATCACCTTTCGATAAGATGTCATCAACTAAAGGTTTAATCGCCCAAGCGAAAGATGCCTCCATCGCTGCATAAATAAGATTTCCTAAAATAGCAATAAAAAAAGCTAATTGAAACTTTTTGGTATAACCAAGTAACCGCTTATAAACAGAAATGGAATCATCAAGCGAAACTTGCTTCATTCCGGACTTCTCTGAGTTGCCATTTTAATATTGCTAAGGCCAAGATTAGAAGCCGTTTCCATAACGCTAATGACCGATTGATAAGCCGTATTAGCATCCGCACTAATAATAAGAGGAATATTGGGATCTTTTTCAATTAGTGGCAACATTGCTTTTTTCAGGGTTTCGGCTTGCGAATTAATCAGCGCTTGTCCGTTAAAAAAAATTCGGCCTTCTTTATCAATACTCACTTCAATCATTTCAACTTCAGTTTCAAGCTTTTCAACATCAGCTTTAGGTAGGTCTAATGGAATTTGTGTCTCTCGAGTGAAATGCGTTGAAACCATAAAAAAGATCAATAACAGAAAAACCACATCAATCAATGGGGTTAAGTTAACCGTAATTTCTTTTTTCTGTCTGATTAACACGACTTAAGATCCTTTTAAACTTTCGCGCTCACCATGCAGCACATCAACCATTTTTAGTGCTTCCTGCTCCATTGAAGTCACAAGTTCTTCAACTTTTCTCTCAAAGTGGCGATGAAAAATTAATGCTGGAATACCAATGGTTAAGCCTGCAGCAGTGGTAACCAAAGCTTCAGAGATCCCTTTTGATAATGCATTGGCATCACCAGTACCCGAAACAGTAATAACCGTAAACACATCAATCATTCCAATTACTGTGCCTAATAAACCAAGCAGCGGAGTGATTTGTGCAATAGTCCCCAAAGTATTAAGGTACTTTTCTAAACTTAAAATAGCATGACGACCGGCTTCTTGAATGCTTTCTTTCATTGTCTCTCTGCCGTGAACATGATTGACTAATCCAGCAGCTAAAACCTCACCCAATGGCGAACTATTTTTAAGCCGTTTAAGCCTATCCTTATCCAGCTGGTTGTTTTTTATCCAGCCCCAGACTTGAGCAACTAAATGCTTAGGGCTTATCGCCGATTTACGTAAACTCCATGAACGCTCAACACAAATAATAAAAGCGGCAAGCGAACATAAAATGATGGGGAGCATCAACCAGCCGCCGGTCTTAATTAATTCATACATAAATCCTGCTCTCTTAATTAATTGTTTTTATATTAAAAAACCATATTTTGGGTATAATCACCGCATTATAACAAGGCTTAGTCGATTTAACACGTTAATAACAAATAGGCTTAATCTTAATCATGACTCCTATCATTCAATCTCTTTTTTTACGTGTTATACAATTTCCCAAAACCTTCATACTATTGACTGTAGCTGTAGTTTTTGGCTTGGCTTGGGGCCTACCTAATCTGACCATCAGTAACGATTTTCGGGTTTATTTAAGCAAAGATAATCCACAACTTAAGGCTTTTGAAGCCTTTGAAGATGACTATATTAAGTCAGACATTGCAACCTTAGTTATTACCGCCAAACAAGATGACCTATTTACCCGTCAAGGACTCATGTTATTAGAAGAGTTAACAGAGCAAGCTTGGCAACTCGACTATGCTTATCGAGTCTCATCATTAACCAATTATACTTACACCCAGTCTGATGGAGATGATATAGAGTCAAATTACTTAGTTGATAACCTAGCCCAAATAAACCATGAGAAAATTCAATCGATTCGAGAAATTGCGCTTAGTGAAAAAAGACTCACCAAAAGCTTAATCACAGAAGATGGCAAAGTCAGCGTTATTCTAATCACACTCAACTTGCCAGAAGATAAGCCTAACACTGCGATAAAGATAACCCAAAAAGTTGAGCAATTAAGAGATGAGTACCAGAAAAAATATCCCGACTTTTTGATTGAAAATGGTGGATCAACTGCTTTTAACGCAACCTTAGCGAGAGCGGTAGAAAATGACCTTTCTACACTTCTACCTCTAAGTTATTTAATTATATTTAGCGGACTGTTTCTATTTTTACGGTCTTTCTTTTCAAGCTGCGCCATATTTATTTTAATCACTCTATGCCTTATTGCAACCTTCGGTCTGTTCGGTTGGCTATCCCCCACACTAACCCCTATTGCTGGATTTGCACCAAGTATATTGCTGTCTATTATGGTTGCAGACAGCGTGCATATTTTAACCTCCTACCAACACTTATTAGCTGAAGGTAAAGAAAAACGTCAAGCCATATTAGAAAGTTTAAATATTAATTTTATGCCGGTATTAATTACCAGCATAACGACTATCATTGGTTTTTTAAGTTTAAATTTTAGCGCTTCACCACCCTATCGAGACCTAGGAAACATGGTTGCTTTTGGTGTGTTGATTGCTTTCGTTTTTAGTTTGGTTTTGCTCCCCTCACTGATGACAGTGTTACCCATTAAGAATAAAAGGCATTCTCGTCAATTCGGATTTTTTGATCGTTTTTATCAATGGGTTTTTAACGCCAGAAAGAAACTAATCATCTTCATGTCTGTATTCACTATTGGTTTAATCGGCTTTATTCCTAACAATAAACTGTCAGATAATTGGGCGACTTATTTTGATAATAGTTTTGAATTGATTCGTTTAGTACAAAGGCTCGATGGCTATCTTACCGGCATTAATGCTTTAGAGTATTCTCTCAAACCAAAACAAGACTACAGAATATTTTCACCGGACTATATGCAGCAAGTTGATAAGTTTCAGCATTGGTTTGAACAACAAAATAAAGTGGTTAATGTTAATTCATTCACGGAACTGATGAAAGATTTAAACCAAGTGATGAATAGTGATGACCCGAATTATTACAGTATTCCAAAATCTTCTGAATTAGCTGCACAATATTTACTATTTTATGAGTTAGGTTTACCCACAGGTTTAGACCTAACCCATTTAGTTAACATTCATCAAACGGCGACACGATTCACCGTATCAGTAACGAGCTCAGGATCAGATGAGCTTTTAGCCATTGATCAAAAAGCTCAAAACTGGCTAAAACAAAACGCACCAGCGATTCAACTCGTTCCAGCAACAGGCTTAGGTGTGGTTTTTGCACATATTGCCCAAAGAAATATGAGTGGTTTATTATTTGGTACTTTTATTGCCCTAATTGCTATTTCTTTTGTGCTTGCTTTGGTTTTAAAATCAATTAAGTATGGCCTGATTAGTTTAATTCCTAATTTAATTCCTGCTGCTTTGGCTTATGGTTTGTGGGGAATTATTTTTGGCTATGTCGATATTTCTCTATCAATTGTTGCTTGCTGTACTTTGGGTATTGTTGTCGATGATACCGTACATTTTTTACATAAATATATCCGAGCTAAAAAACAAGGCAAAAATACTAACCAAGCATTAAAAGAAACCTTTAACCGTGTGGGTATTGCTTTAGTAACAACTTCGGTAGTTTTAGCCAGTGGATTTCTAATTCTCACTGCATCACCCATGAATACATCTGCAGCCATTGGCTTACTAATGGCGATTACATTAATCTTTGCATTGATTGTCGATTTTTTACTGCTACCGCCACTCTTGTTGTATTTAGATAAAAAGAAAAGTGCTGGTTAGGTTTTATTGGTAATTCGTTGGGTTAATTTGTGATCATGGTTTCAATCATCGCCAGTGGCTCACACGTCATCCCGTGCTTTAATTAGTTAACTTTTTTATTAAGCTTAACATGAGGAGTGTTTATATCTTTCTCTTTTGGAACAATAATCGCCGACTCATTCCAATTAATATTTGGATATTTTAATTTAAACCAATCAGAATCACGTTTAAACTGATTTGAGAACTCCCATAATTATTGCTGATGAGCCAGTCTCAGCACTCGATGTCACCATTCAAACACAAATACTCGACCTGCTAATGGATCTAGCCAACCAACGTAATTTAACGATGA